>VBCQ01000262.1 GCA_005882155.1 Betaproteobacteria bacterium | reverse complement strand
TCGCAGTTGCACTGTGGGGCCGCCACTTGCGGCACAACCCGGCGAACCCGAAGTGGGTCGATCGAGACCGCTTCGTGCTGAGCAATGGCCATGGCTCGATGCTCGTCTACGCATTGCTGCACCTGACCGGTTACGACCTGCCGATGAGCGAGCTGCGCAACTTCCGCCAGCTGCACAGCAAGACCCCGGGCCACCCCGAGGTCGGCGTGACGCCGGGCATCGAGACGACGACCGGGCCGCTCGGCCAGGGCCTCACCAACGCGGTCGGCATGGCTCTCGCCGAGAAGCTGCTGGCGAGCGAATTCAACCGCCCGGGTCACGCGATCGTCGACCATCACACCTACGTGTTCCTCGGCGACGGTTGCCTGATGGAAGGGATCAGCCACGAAGCCTGCGGACTGGCCGGTGTGTGGCGGCTGAACAAGCTGATCGCGTTCTACGACGACAACGGCATCTCGATCGACGGCCAGGTCACACCCTGGTTCATCGACGACACGCCGAAGCGCTTCCAGGCCTACGGCTGGAACGTCATCGCCAATGTCGATGGGCACGATGTCGAGGCAGTCGACGCCGCCATCCAGCGCGCGCAGCGCGCCGACAAGCCGACCCTCATCTGCTGCAAGACGGCGATCGGCAAAGGCTCGCCGAACCGCGCCGGCACCGCGAAGGCGCATGGCGAAGCGCTCGGGCCCGACGAGGTCAGGCTGACGCGCGAAGCGCTCGGCTGGATGCACGAGCCCTTCGTCGTTCCCGAGGCGGCGTATTCGGCGTGGGATGCGCGCGAGCGCGGCAACGCAGCCGAAGCGCAGTGGAACGACCGCTTCGCCGCCTACAAGGCCGAGTACCCCGAACACGCCGCCGAATACCTGCGCCGCATGCGCGGCGAGCTGTCCAAGGGCTGGACGCAGTCCGCAGTCGACGCGGCGGTCGCGGCGCACACCAAGGCCGACACGGTGGCCACGCGCAAGGCGAGCCAGATCGCGCTCGAGAGCTTTACGCGCGCGCTGCCCGAGCTGCTCGGCGGCAGCGCCGACCTGACCGGCTCGAACCTCACCAATACCAGCTCGACGCCGCCACTGCGCATCACCAGCGACGGCACGGTGAAAGCCGCCGATGACGGCCGGCTCGGCCGCCACATCAACTACGGCGTGCGCGAGTTCGGCATGGCGGCGATCATGAACGGTGTCGCACTGCACGGCGGCTTCATCCCCTACGGCGGCACCTTCCTCACCTTCAGCGACTACAGCCGCAACGCGATCCGCATGGCGGCGTTGATGAAGCTGCGCGTGATCCATGTCTTCACCCACGACAGCATCGGCCTCGGCGAAGACGGGCCGACCCACCAATCGGTCGAGCACGCCGCATCGCTGCGACTGATTCCCGGCCTCGATGTCTGGCGCCCTTGCGACACCGCGGAGACCGCGATCGCCTGGGCCTGCGCAATCGAAGGCGCGCAGCGCCCGACGGCGTTGCTGTTGTCGCGGCAGAACCTGCCCTACGCGCCGAAGTCCGGACTCGAAGAGATCGCCAAGGGCGCCTATGTGCTGGCCGAGCCGAGCGAAGTCGGGCTGAAGAAAAAGGCGCAGGCGGTGATCATTGCGACCGGCTCCGAGGTGCAGCTCGCGCTGCACGCGCAGCAGCAGCTGGCGGTGCAAGGCGTCGCGGTGCGCGTCGTCTCGATGCCGAGCACGACGGTGTTCGACCGCCAGAGCACAGCCTACAAGACGAGCGTGCTGCCCCAGGGCGTGCCGCGCATTGCGGTCGAGGCCGGGGTGACCGACGGCTGGTGGAAATACGGCTGCGCGGCGGTCGTCGGCATCGACAGCTTCGGCGAGTCCGCGCCGGCCGGTGCGCTGTTCAAGCACTTCCACTTCAGCGCCGAGAACGTCGCCGCGGCGGTGCTGAAGGCGCTGCGCGGATGACAAAGCGCTTGGCACGCGCGTGCATCGCGTGGGTCGCCGCGGCGATGTTGACGGCGTGCATCTTTCGCCCGCCGGGGCCGCCACCGGCGTCGCCCGACGAGATCTGCCGCGGCGTGCAAGACAGCCTGAATGCCGTCGTCCCGCCGGGCGAATCGATCGCCGATTTGCAGGCGCGCGGCGTGCGGCTGAAGAGCGGCTTGAACTTTCCACCCGGCACCGCGCCGCGTCCGGCGCAGTCGGGCGGCGCCGCGGTGCGCTTGATGATCGCGCCCGACGGCACGGTCGTCCCCGGGTCGCCGAAGACCGTCAAGAGCATCGGCGAGTCGCAGATTGCGAGCGCGCTCGAGGCCGCGGCGTTGTCGATGAGCTTCGATTTCGACGCCGGTGCCAAGCCCGCCATGCCGATCGCTTTCACGACCACGTTTGCGGCATGCCGCTCATGACGGTTGAAACCCGCGTGTACCCCAACGACGCGACAATGTCGCAGGCCGCCGCCTTTTTCTGATTGAACGCTACCACGGAGACTGTTTCCACCATGACCATCAAAGTCGCCATCAACGGCTACGGCCGCATCGGCCGCAACGTGCTTCGCGCCCATTACGAGGGCGGCAAGAAGCACGACATCCAGATCGTCGCGATCAACGACCTCGGCAATCCCGAGACGAATGCGCACCTCACGAAGTACGACACCGCGCACGGCCCGTTCCCCGGTCAGGTGTCGGTCGACGGCGACTTCATGGTCGTCAACGGTGATCGCATCCGCGTGCTGGCGAATCGCAACCCGGCCGAGCTGCCGTGGAAGGAGCTCGGCATCGACGTGGTGATGGAGTGCACCGGATTCTTCACGACGAAGGAGAAGGCGTCGGCGCATATCGCCGGCGGCGCGAAGAAGGTCATCATCTCCGCACCCGGTGGCAAGGACGTCGATGCGACCATCGTCTTCGGCGTCAACCACGGCGTGCTGAAGGCGAGCGACACGGTGATCAGCAATGCGTCGTGCACGACCAACTGCCTCGCGCCGCTCGTCAAGCCGCTGCACGACCAGATCGGACTGGTCAACGGGCTGATGACGACGATCCACGCCTATACGAACGACCAGGTGCTGACCGACGTCTATCACGAGGACCTGCGGCGCGCGCGCAGCGCGACGATGAGCATGATCCCGACCAAGACCGGCGCCGCGTCGGCTGTCGGCCTCGTGCTGCCCGAGCTGAACGGCCGGCTCGACGGCTACGCGATGCGCGTGCCGGTGATCAACGTGTCGATCGTCGACCTGAGCTTTATCGCGGCGCGCGACACCAGCGTCGACGAGATCAACAAGATCATGAAGGCCGCGTCGATGTCGGGACCGTTGAAAGGCATCCTCGAGTACAGCGACGGACCGCTCGTCAGCGTCGACTTCAACCACAACCCGGCGTCGTCGACCTACGACGCGACGCTGACCAAGGTGTCGGGTCGGCTGGTGAAAGTCAGCAGCTGGTACGACAACGAATGGGGCTTCTCCAACCGCATGCTCGACACGACGATCGCACTGATGGCGGCGAAGTAGTCGCGGCGCCGCCTTGTTTCGCATTGAATCGAGGCGGCAACAATCCTTTACCCGCGGGCTGTGACTTTCCGCGCGGCGCGGTCGCGGCGCGTGCCTCTATGGCGTCGATCGCCGTGGCCGCCTGCGCGGCCGAAACCGGACTTGAATTGCGCGTGCTGGTTCAGCTGAACCAGCCGAGCGCCGACGGTCCGGCAATTGCCCAACACGCCAGCGAAACCGCCGGTGTTCCGGTGCGCTACATCGCTGCCACCGACGATCGCGCCTGCGAGTCTGCACTGCAGCGTCTGCGCGACGACACGTCGAACTATGGCCATGTCGACGTGGACCGTCGGCGGCGCGTTCATGGTTCTTAAACCTCGCTCCCCGGAGATCCCTCGATGCGTCATCCTCTGCTGACCCTGGCTGCGCTGTGCGCGCTGCTCGCCCCGCCGACGCTGCATGCGCCGCACGCCCTCGCGGCGACGCCGGCGGCGCAGGCGACGGCACCGGCAGCGAAGGCGGCGCGGGTGATCGTGATGTACAAGTCGGGCGGCGCGTTGATGCGCGCGCTGTCGGCGCACCCGGCCTCTCCTCGCTATCCACAGTTGGCCGCCACGCTGTCGCAGCGCACCGGCATTGCGCTGACTGACGGGCACCCGATCAGCGAGCGTTCGCAGGTCGTGTTCGCGAAGGGCTTGAGCTCTGCCGGCCTGGCAGCGCGCCTCGCGGCCGACCCCGATGTCGAGTTCGCCGAGCCGGACCAGCGGCGCCACATTCGCTCGATCCCCAACGATCCGCTGTACCCCGGCAACCAGATCAGCGCGACGCCGACGGTCGGACAGTGGTACCTGCGGCCGCCGAACTCGGTCAATGTGTCGGCGATCAACGCCGAGACCGCATGGACGACGACAACCGGCACCAGCAGCGTTGTCGTCGCGGTGCTCGACACGGGAGTGCGCTTCGATCACCCCGATCTCGTCGGCAAGCTCTACACGGGCTACGACTTCATCTCCGACACGGTGACTGCGAACGACGGCAATGGCCGCGATGCGGATGCGTCGGACCCGGGCGACTGGGTCACCCAAGCGGAAGTCGACAGCGACCCCACGTTCAAGGACTGCGATGTCGGGGACAGCTCCTGGCACGGCACGCAGGTGGCGGGCCTCGTCGGTGCCGCGACGAACAACGGCATCGGCATGGCGTCGGTCGGCCGCAACGTGATGATCCTGCCGGTGCGCGTGCTCGGCAAATGCGGCGGCTTCGACTCGGACATCATCGCCGGCATGCTGTGGGCCGGCGGATTGTCGAGCAACCCGGTGGCCAACTCGCATCCGGCCAAGGTGCTCAACCTGAGCCTCGGATCGGCCGGCAGCTGCACCGCGAGCTACACCAACGCGATCTCGCAATTGACGGCGGCTGGCGTCACGGTCGTCATTTCGGCCGGCAACGCCGAAGGGCTGGCAGTCGACACGCCGGCCAACTGCAGCGGCGTCATCGCGGTCGCCGGGGTTCGCCACATCGGCACCAAGGTCGGGTTCTCGAGTCTCGGCCCCGAGGTCGCGCTGAGCGCGCCGGCCGGCAATTGCATCAACTTGAGCGGGGCCTGTCTCAACCCCTTGCTGACGACGACGAACACCGGGACGACGGTGCCGGCGACCAACACCTACAGCGACAGCTTCAGGTTGTCGCTCGGCACGAGTTTCTCGGCGCCGCTCGTCGCCGGCACTGCGGGCTTGATGCTGTCGGTCAAACCGGCACTGACGCCGGCGCAGGTCAAGAGCACCTTGCAAAGCACTGCGCGTGCGTTCCCCACGAGCGGCGCCGGCGCAACGATACCGGTGTGCCAAGCCCCGAGCAGCACGACGCAGGACGAGTGTTATTGCACGACCAGCACCTGCGGCGCCGGTCTGCTCGACACCGCTGCGGCGGTCGCCGCCGTCGCGCCGCCGCTCGCACCGACCGCGCCGCTGAGCGCGTCGACTGCGAATCCGTCGGTCGGCGTGCCGGTGAGCCTGGAAGCGTCCGATGCGACGGTCGCTGCCGGTCGCAGCGGAACCTACCTGTGGACGCTCGCGACGAGCGGCGGTGCGACCGCGAGCTTCACCAGCGCGGTCAATGGATCGACCGCCACGCTGCTGCCCACCGCACCGGGTACGGTCACCGTCACGCTGACCGTCACCGACGATCTCGGCGTGCAGACCGCGGCCAGCACGATGCTGACGATCAGCAACCCGCCGACGGCGGTGATCGTGCCGTCATCGGCCACCGTTGTCGCAGGAGACAGCGTCTCGCTCGACGGATCGACATCGAGCGCGGTCGGCGGCCGCAGCATCGCGCAGTACGCGTGGACGATCAGCAGCGGCGCGTCGTTCGGCAGCTTCCTCGGTGCGACGAACGCTTCGACAGCTGCGCTGCAAGGCACCGCGGCGGGCACGGTGGTGGTGACGCTGACCGTCACCGACAGCGCCGGTGTCCAGTCGACGGCGAACTCGACGATCACTGTGACCGCGGCGCCCGTCAGCAGTGGCGGCGGTGGCGGTGGTGGCGGCGCGCTCGGCCTCCCATGGCTCATCGCGCTGGCCGCAGCGGTGGTGGCGGTGCGGGTCAACCGGCGACGCCTGCGCGACTGAGTCGCCGGAGCGAAGGCGCCTGTGCAACTGCGCAGCGCAGGCGGCTCATCTCAGGCCTTCACTGCGCAACTTCGTAGGCGCCTCGTTGCGGCCTGAGCCGCCGGAGCGAAGCGCCTGTGCAACTGCGCAGCGCAGGCGGCTCATCTCAGGCCTTCACTGCGCAACTTCGTAGGCGCCTCGTTGCGGCCTGAGCCGCCGATCGGGCTTGGTGCATCATCGAGCCCTATCGAAATGACGCAGCGGGGGCATCGTGCGAGTCTTGCCGACATCGACTGCGACATTGCCGCTGCGCCTGCTGGCATGCGCCTGCATCGCCTGGGCGGGCATCGCATGGACTGCCAACGCGCGCGCGGCTGACAACAGCGCCCGACCGGCCCACGGTCTGATTGTTCAGCTCAAGGACGCGCCGCCGCACGACACCGCGCTCGCCACGCTCGAAGACGAACGTCTGCGACGCGTGCTCGGCGCCGCCGGCGTCGCCGCAGCGCACTCGCGTCCGCTTGGCCGGGCGGCACATCGCCTCGATTTCGGCCGCGTACTCGGCAGCGACG
>VBCQ01000261.1:1063-3631 GCA_005882155.1 Betaproteobacteria bacterium | reverse complement strand
CGGAAACGTCGAACCTGTCGCGCGCTCAGATCCTGCAGCAGGCCGGCAATGCGATGGTGGCGCAAGCCAACCAGCTGCCGCAGCAGGTGCTCGCGCTGTTGCGCTAAGCGCGCCGGGACAGCCTCGCCGCACACGCGGCGAGGCCAGCCCCGCGGGGCGGAAATGACGGGTTCAGTGCCCTCATTTCCGCCCTTTGCATTGCACAAGGCACTTTGAGAATGCGGCTCAACCAGTCCCTTCGGGATCTGTCTACCGCCTTGATGGAGTGCCTACATGCCCCAGACGATCAACACCAACATCGTTTCGCTGAACGCGCAACGCAACCTCAACATGTCGCAGGCGTCGCTGGCGACGGCGATGCAGCGCCTGTCTTCGGGTCTGCGCATCAACTCGGCGAAGGACGACGCGGCGGGTCTCGCGATCGCCGAGCGCATGAACACGCAAGTGCGCGGCATGAACGTCGCGGTGCGCAATGCCAACGACGGCATCTCGCTGGCGCAGACGGCTGAAGGCGCATTGGGCAAGGTCGGCGACTCGCTTCAGCGCATGCGTGAACTCGCGGTGCAGGCTCGCAACTCGACCAACAGCGACTCCGACAAGGACTCGCTGAACAAGGAATTCGCCCAGCTGCAGGCCGAAGTCGCCCGCGTGCTCGGCGGCACCACGTTCAACGGCAAGCACATCCTCGGCAGCGATGCGGCGACGCTGGACTTCCAGGTCGGCGCCAACACCACGGCCGACGACATGATCTCGGTGACCACGTCGGACATGTCGACCGACGCCATTCTCACCGCCGTCACCGTCAGCACCGCGGTGATCGACCACACCGCCACCGCCGGCGACATCAAGACGGTGATCGACAACATCGACGCGGCGCTCGACGAAGTCAACGACACGCGCGCCACCTTCGGCGCGACGCAGAGCCGCTTCGATGCGGTGATCGCCAACCTGCAGCAGGCCGCCGAGGCGCAATCGGCCGCGCGCAGCCGAATCATGGACGCCGACTACGCTGCGGAAACCGCCGCGCTGTCGCGCGCGCAAATCCTGCAGCAGGCCGGCAACGCGATGGTGGCGCAGGCCAACCAGCTGCCGCAGCAGGTGCTGTCGCTGCTGCGCGGCGGCTGATCTCGCACCCGACTCACGAACCGCTCAAGTTCGTGACGCGCATGCCGAAAACGGATCATCCGGGCTTGCCTGGCGGGTCCGTTTTTCAGTTGTGACTTAAGAGACTCACATGCCCATTTCGTCAACCGGTGTCGGCAGCGGACTGGACGTCGAGTCGATCGTCACCCAGTTGATGGCGATCGAGCGGCGCCCGGTCACCTTGCTGCAAAACGCGGCCACCGACCTGAAGGCACAGCTATCGTCATTCGGCCAGATGCAGAGCTACATGTCGGCGTTTCGCGACAAGGCCAACGCGTTGACCTCGACCACGCTGTGGGGACAGACCGTCGCCACCGCGAGCGACACGACCGCGGTCAGCGTGAGCACCGGCAGCAGCGCATCGGCCGGCAGCTACAGCATCAGCGTCAGCAAGCTGGCCGCGTCGCAGACGGTGACGAGCACTGCGTACGCCGCCAGCACCAGCGTCGTCGGCGAAGGCAGCTTGAGTATCGAGCTCGGCACCTGGAGCGGTGACCCGGCCACGGCGTTCAGCGCGAAGGCGGGAAGCTCGCCGGTCAGCATCACGATCGGCCCGACCGAAACGAGCCTGGCGTCGATTCGCGACAAGATCAACGCCGCGGGTGCCGGCGTCACCGCGTCGATCGTCAATGACGCGAGCGGCGCGCGGCTGTCGCTGCGCTCGACCAGCACCGGTCTGGAAAACGGCTTTCGCGTCACCGCGACCGAGACCGTCGATGACGGCAACCCGGCCACCGGCCTGTCGGCGCTCGGCTACAACGGTGAAGGCCTGTCACCGATGAGCCTGAATCAGAAGGCGCTCAACGCCGAGGCGAAGATCAACGGGATCGACATCGTGTCGGCGTCGAACACGCTCGCCAACGTGGCCGATGGGCTCACGGTCAAGCTGTTGAAGACGACGACCAGCGCGGTCGACGTCTCGGTGACGCAGGACACCGACGCGGTCAAGACCGCGATCAACGGCTTCGTCAGCGCCTACAACGATCTGAACGGCTTCATCCGAACGCAGACCAAATACAACCCCGACTCGAAAGTCGCCGGCACTTTGCAAGGTGACCGCACCGCCGTCGGGCTGCAGAACCAGCTGCGCTCGGTGCTGCGCGACTCGAGTACGGCCAGTGCCCTGTACACGCGGTTCAGCGATGTCGGCATCGAAATCCAGAAGGACGGATCGCTGCAGGTGAAGGCGGCCAAGCTGACCGACGCGCTCGGCAATCTGGCAGACCTGCGCAAGGTGCTCGCCAGCACCGACGATTCCACCGCGACCTCGACCGGCATCGTGCAGCGCTTCAAGCTCTTCGCCGATCAGGTGCTCGACACCGACGGCGCGCTGCAAACGCGCACCGACGGCTTGAACCTGAGCGTCAAGCTCAACTCGCAACGCCAGGACGCGCTGAACAGCCGCATGGACGAGACCGAAAAGCG
>VBCQ01000261.1:0-924 GCA_005882155.1 Betaproteobacteria bacterium | reverse complement strand
GCGCCTCTGCGCCTCTGCGCCTCTGCGCCTCTGCGCCTCTGCGCTGAATGAATTTGGCCAGCTTGAGCGGAAACAAGCACCGCACCACCGGCCTTTCAAGGCACTCAAGTTCGCCCGTGTTCGTTCCGATATTCAGCACAAGGACACACAACCAACACAAGCCCATTGTCATGTTCAGTGCCGCAGCTTCTCCTTTCGGTCGACCGCAAAGCATTGCCAACGCATACCGCGATGTCGGCGTGCAGACCGGTGTCAGCGGTGCATCGCCGCACCAGCTGGTCAGCATGCTGTTCGACGGCTACATGGACGCGTTGTCGCAGGCGCTCGGTGCCATGCAGGCCGGCCAGATCGAAGCCAAAGGCCGCGCCATCAGCCGCGCGGTGCGCATCATCGAAGAAGGATTGAAGGCGAGCCTGAACCTCACCGGCGGCGGCACGCTGGCCGGCGACCTGCACGACCTGTACGCCTACACCGTGGTGCGGCTCACGCAGGCCAACTTGCGAAACGACGCGAAGGCGCTGGAAGAGTGCCGCGCGTTGATCGAGCCCTTGCGTTCCGCATGGAAAGCCATCGGCGTCGACGCCGCCGCGGCTTAAGCATGGGCGGCGTCATGAGCAACGAATCAGGAGGATCCATGAACAGCGCGCTGTTGAACTACTACGAGGCCATCGAGAAAGCCAGCCAGGACATGCTCGAGGCGGCACGCGTGGGCAACTGGGACCATGTGGTCAAGCTCGAAGGCGCGTGTGCGCTGCTCATCTCGCAGCTCAAGCACGCCGCGGCCAAGCAGGCGCTGGGCAGCGAAGAAGCGCAGCTGAAGTCGCGCATCATGCAGCGCATCCTGATCAACGACGCCGAGATCCGCCAGCTCGCCGAGCCGTGGCTCGAGGACCTCGACCACATTCTGGCCGGCCGGCCGAAGAC
>VBCQ01000259.1 GCA_005882155.1 Betaproteobacteria bacterium | reverse complement strand
GGTGAAGCGGGCGCGAAGATTCTGCTGAGCTCGCGCAAGGCCGGCGATCTCGAAGAGGCGGCGGCACATTTGCAGGCCAAGGGCATCGACACGCGCTGGATCGCGGCCGACGTGAGCCAGCCCGTAGAAGTTCAGCGTGTCGCCAGTGAAGCGCTGCAGCGCCTGGGGAAGGTCGACATCCTCGTCAACAACGCCGGCGCCACCTGGGGCGCGCCGGCCGAAGAGCATCCGCTGGAAGCGTGGTACAAGGTGATGAACCTGAACATCCGCAGCATCTTCCTGATGAGCCAGGCGATCGGCAAGCTGAGCATGATCCCGCGCCACTACGGCCGCATCATCAACGTCGCATCGATCGCCGGTCTGGCGGGCGCACCCGACACGATGAAGTTCATCGCCTACGGCACCAGCAAAGGCGCGGTCGTGAACTTCACGCGAACGCTGGCGGGAGAGTGGGGACCGTACGGCATCACCGTCAACGCGCTCGCACCGGGCTTCTTCCCGAGCAAGATGACTCGCAGCACGCTCGCGCAGGGGACGGACGCGATCGTCGGCACGACGCCGCTGCGCCGCATCGGCGATGACGACGACCTGAAAGGCGCAGCGCTGCTGTTTGCATCGCAGGCGGGCAAGCACATCACCGGGCAGATCTTGGCCGTCGACGGTGGCGTGAGCGCGATCCATGGGCATTGACCCCACCCCGTTCGCCCTGAGCTTGTCGAAGGGTAGGCGCGCACCACGTAGGCTTCGACAGGCTCAGCCCGAACGGGTTTGTTGCCAACCATGAACTTCCAAGTCCACATCCCCTTCGTCGAAGCGCTCGGCTTCGAATTGCTTCGCTTCGAAGACGGCGAGGCCGACATCTCGATGACGCCGCGCGAAGAGCACATGAACTCATGGAGCGTGCTGCACGGCGGCGTGACGATGACCCTGCTCGACGTGGCGATGGCGCATGCTGCGCGCAGCCCGAAGAAGGGCGGCACGCCCGATCCCCGCGGCGTCGTCACCGTCGAGATGAAGACGAGCTTTCTGCGGCCGGGCCTGGGCCGCCTCGTCGCGCGCGGCAAGATCCTGCAGCAGACCCACACGCTGGCGTTCTGCGAAGGCTCGCTGTTCGACGCCGACAACAAGCTGGTGGCGCATGCGACCGGCACCTTCAAGTACTTGCGCGCGCTGCCGGTGGGCGGACGCGAGCTCAAGCCCCTCAACGCATCCGACTAGGGCAGCATCATGACGACCAACAAGCAAGTCCTGCTGGCCTCGCGTCCGCAAGGCGAGGCGACGACAGCCAACTTCCGCATCGTCGACACCGCAGTGCCGGCGCTCGCCGATGGCCAGGTGCTGGTGCGCCACCACTATCTCTCGCTCGACCCGTACATGCGCGGCCGCATGAACGAAGGCAAGAGCTACGCGCAGCCGCAGCCGCTCGACGAAGTGATGATCGGCGGCACGGCGGGGGAGGTCGTCGAGTCGCGCAGCGCGAGCTTCAAGCCCGGCGACAGGGTCGTCGGCATGGGCGGCTGGCAGCAGTACGCCGTCGTCAACGCGAGCCAGAGCGGCGCGCTGCGCAAGGTCGACGATTCGCAAGTGCCGCTGTCGGCGTACCTCGGCGCGGTCGGCATGCCAGGCGTGACCGGCTGGTACGGACTGATGAAGATTTGCGAGCCGAAGGAAGGCGAGACGGTGGTCGTCAGCGCGGCCAGCGGCGCGGTCGGCAGCGTCGTCGGGCAGCTCGCGAAGACGCGCGGTTGCCGCGCGGTCGGTCTGGCTGGCGGACCGGAGAAATGCAATTACGTCGTCGATGAATTGGGCTTCGATGCCTGCGTCGACTACAAGCGCTATCCCGATTTGAAGTCGCTTGGCACGGCGCTCAAAGACGCCTGCCCGAACGGCATCGACGGCTACTTCGAGAACGTCGGCGGCTTGATTCTCGACGCCGTGATGCTGCGCATGAACGCGTTCGGCCGGATGGCGTTTTGCGGAATGATCTCGGGCTACAACGGCGAGCCGATCCCGATGACCTATCCGCAGATCATCCTGCAGTCGCGCTTGAAACTGCAGGGCTTCATCGTCAGCGAGCACATGGACGTGTGGCCGCAAGCGCTGAAAGAGCTCGGAACGCTCGTCGCGAGCGGCAAGCTCAAGTACCGCGAGACGATTGCGCAGGGAATCGAGTCGGCGCCCGAGGCATTTCTCGGTTTGTTGAAGGGGAAGAATTTCGGCAAGCAGTTGGTCAAGATGATTTAGGCGCTACGGCGCGGAGGCCGCCATGAACGCTACGCATGAAGTCTTCAACCAGCCGAACGCGCTGGTCGGCCACAACCTGTTCACTGGCGACCATGCGCTGCAGGATGCGTTGCGATTCAACGCGAGCGCGCTAGCCACCGAAGAGCTGAGCCGACTCGGCGCGACGCTCGGCACCGCGGAGATGCAGACGCACGCGCGGCTCGCGAACGTGAACACGCCGCAATTGCACACGCATGATCGCGTCGGCCGGCGCAGCGACCAGGTCGAGTTTCATCCGAGCTACCACGCGCTGATGGCGCTCGCCACCGATGCCGGCCTGCACGGCACGCCATGGGCCGGCGCAGCGAACGACCATCTGCGCCGGGCTGCGGGCTTCATCATGTTCACCGAGCTCGAGGCATCGGTGCTGTGCCCGATTTCGATGACCTACGCGGTGACTCCGGCGCTGCGCAGTAACGCTGCGATTGCCGCCGAGTGGGGGCCGAAGCTCGCGCGCCGCGCCTACGACCCGCGCTTCGTTCCGGCGGCGCAGAAGTCCGCTGTGACGATGGGCATGGGCATGACCGAGAAGCAGGGCGGGTCCGACGTTCGCGCCAACACGACGCAGGCGCTGCCTGATGGCGTCGACGCGTGGGGTCAGCGCTACCGCCTCGTCGGCCACAAGTGGTTCTTCTCTGCGCCGATGTGCGACGCGTTCCTCGTGCTCGCGCAAGCGAGTGCGGGGCTGAGCTGCTTCTTTCTGCCGCGCTGGTTGCCCGACGGCAGCGTCAATGCAATCCGCATCCAGCGCCTGAAGGACAAGCTTGGCAACAAGGCGAATGCGAGCAGCGAAGTCGAATTCGATGAAGCACAAGCCTGGCTCGTCGGCGATGAAGGTCGTGGCGTGCCGCAGATTCTCGAGATGGGCAACCTGACGCGGCTCGACTGCGCACTCGGCACCAGTGGGCTGATGCGCCAAGCGCTGTCGCTCGCGCTGAACCACACCGCGCAGCGCAACGCGTTCGGCAAGCCATTGATCCGTCAGCCGCTGATGCGCAATGTGCTCGCCGACCTGGCTCTCGAAAGCGAAGCCGCCACCGCGTTGAGCCTGCGCCTGGCGCGCACCTACGATCGCGCCGGCGACGCGCGCGAGGCCGCGATGCGCCGCCTGCTGACGCCAATCGCCAAGTACTGGATTTGCAAGCGCGGCAGCCATTTTGCGCAAGAGGCGCTGGAGTGCCTCGGCGGCAACGGCTATGTCGAAGAGGGCGGCGAGGGCGTGATGGCGCGGGTCTATCGCGAGATTCCGCTGAACTCGATCTGGGAAGGCGCCGGCAACATCATGGCGCTCGATTTGTTGCGTGCTTTGCGAAAGGGCGGTGAGATTACCGACGCGTTGATCGAAGAGCTCGCGCCGGCGCGCGGATCGACCGCGTTCGACCGCTTCGCCGCTGCGCTGCCGCAGCGAATCGACGACACCACCGCCGAGACCGACGCACGCCGCCTCGCGCAAGACGTTGCGCTCGCGGTGCAGGCCGCGCTGCTGCACCAGCACGCGAGCGATTTCGTCTTCGACGCCTTCTGCCGCTCGCGTCTCGCAGGTGACTGGGGCCAAGCCTTCGGCACGCTACCCTCGACCGTCGACTTCGACTCGATCATCGCGCGCGCGATGCCTTACTGATCTGGGAACGCCATGCACGACCTCATCCTCCATCACTACGCCGGCTCGCCATTCTCCGAGAAGGTCCGCCTGATCCTCGGCTTCAAGGGATTGGCGTGGAAATCGGTCACCGTGCCGGTGATCCTGCCCAAGCCCGATGTGACGGCGCTGACCGGTGGCTACCGGCGCACGCCGTTCCTGCAGATCGGCGCCGACATCTACTGCGACACCGAGCTGATGTGCCGCGTCATCGATCGCGTCGCGCCGACACCGCCGCTGTTTCCTGTTGCATCAAGTGGCGTGCAGCATGTCCTCGCGCAGTGGGCCGACACGACGCTGTTCTGGAGCGCGATCCCCTACACGATGCAGCCGGCCGGCCTGCCGCACATCTTTGCCGGCGCGCCGCCCGAGTACCTGCAGATGTTCCGCGCCGACCGCGCTGCGATGACGCCCGGGATGCGCCGCCCGACGACCGCAGACGCCGGCGCTCAGCTTCACACCTATCTCGGCTGGCTCGAGCAGCAGCTCGACGACGGGCGCAAGTTCTTGTGCGGCGATGCGGCCTGCATCGCCGACTTCTCGGTCGCGCAGTCGCTGTGGTACATCCGCCGCGCGCCGCCGGTCGCAACCGTGCTCGGGCCGTACACGCGGCTCGGCCACTGGTTCGAGCGCGTGCAGGCTTTCGGTCACGGCCAGCCGGAGCAGATGAGTGGCAGCGATGCGATCGGCATTGCGAAGTCGGCGCCGAGCCCTGCCGCCGTGCGATTCGACACCGAGCAGGGATTCGCGCCGGGCGACGCGGTGACCGTCACGCCGACCGATTACGCGCAAGACCCGGTCGCCGGAACGCTGTGCGGTCTGACGAACGACGAGGTCGCGATCGCGCGCACCGACGATCGCGCCGGCAAGTTGGTCGTTCACTTTCCGCGCATCGGCTATCAGATCAAGAAGCAGGACCA
>VBCQ01000258.1 GCA_005882155.1 Betaproteobacteria bacterium | reverse complement strand
GATCGCGGCAAAGTGACCGAAGTCACGCGAGCGAACGACCTGCCCGTCCTCGCGAGCCTTTTTTAGCTTGCGAGCCGATGCGGGTAGCTTGCGGTCGGGTGAGTCTTGATCTGCCATGACAAAGCGCCGCGGGATGGCGCTCGGTCATTGTTCCGGGACGTAACGAAAACTTGAGGCGGATTAGCGGGGGGAATGTCGGCCAATTCGGCGCAGTCCGCCTCCGGGAGTAACTCAGGCCACAGCGTGCAAGCTCGTCCCGTTCCACAACTTCACATGCTCGACGCCGCTCAACGATACGGTGGCCAGCGTCGTCACCGCGTGCGTCACGCGATCGGTTCGCGTCAGCGTCGCGGTCGTCAAACCGCCGTCGACATTCCACACCGCCCTCGCCGTCTTGCGCAAATACACCGTGTCGTCACCTGCCCCGCCGGTGACGGTCGCGTTGCCGCCGCTGACGAAGACGCGGTCGTTGCCATCGCCGCCGTCGACCGTGTCGCCTTCGCTGTTGGTGATGAAGGTGTCGTTGCCGCTGCCGCCGGTGGCCTGATTGATATGGCTGCCCGCTGCGATCAGCAGGTTGTCGCGGCCGGTGTAGCCCGGCGTGCCGAGCAGCGACGTGAGCTTCTTGCCGCCTGAGGTGAGCTTGGCGTACTCGGCCTTGCTGAACGGCATGTCGGCGTACGCATCGCGAATCGCGATCGAGCTGCGATGGCCGGCGCGCAGGTCGACGACGTTGTTCAGCGTCTGATTCGACAAGTCGATGCTGCTGCCGGCGTTCGAATTCCAGATCGTCTGCGAGAGCCGCTGGTCCGCGTCCCACGCATAGGTTTGCGCCTGCGCGCTGGTCGACGCGCCGTACAGATACTGCAAGGCCTGGATGTCGTCACCTTGATAGGTGTCGGGGTTGACCGCGCTCGAGCTGAACATGTTGTTCGCGAAGACGATGCGCTTCATGTCCGACGCGTTGTGATACGACATGATCGTGTTGTCGCGGTTGTCCTCGCCCTTGGGCAGATACGGTCCCGGCGTGCCGCCGCCGCCCGCGTTGTAGTTGCCCGGGTGCTTGAGCCCGAGCGCATGGCCGGTCTCGTGCAGCACCACTTCCCATTCGTAGCTGCCCTTGGACCAATCGCTATCGAAGCTGCTCTGGTTCTTCGCGAAGAACACCTGCGCGCCTTCGTTCGGATATCGCGCGTAGCCGGCGCTCGTCGCTTGCTCGTTGGCACCGTACCGGATGTCGCCGCCCGAGCCGACCTCGCTGAAGCTCAGGTCTGCGACCGTCGAGATGTACGCGAGCGCCTCGCGCACCTTGTCTTGCTGCGCTGACGACAGTGCCTGGAAGCCGTTGGCATCGGTGCCATTGAGCCCGCTCGCATCGCTGATGAAGCTGTAGGTCAACGCGTGGCGCGCGCCGCTCGATGGCGTGCGGCCATCGGATCCATCGGCGTGCCACCAGCGCCCGCCGCCGGCCAGCAAGGCATCGACACTGACCTTGCCCGAGCGCTTGATGCGGTCGGTGTAGTCGACACTCGTTGTGCCGCGCTGCTCGCCGCCGATGCTCCGACCCGCGCGGGCCGCTTGGCATTGCGGGCAGTTGCATGCGAGGCGGTGCGTCGACGCCGGGCTCAGCGACACCTGGTACGACGCGCTCGGTCCGGCCGCAACGCGCTGCGGCGCTGCGTTGGCCGACGAGATGCCGGCTACAAGCCGACGTACGCCGAGAGACTGCGACACCAGCGTCGTGATCGTGCTCAACCCGACTCCAATTCGACCCGCCCTGATCCCTGGAATATCGGCAGGAAAGCAGCGCTGTTCAGTGGATTGCGCGTGATGCAGTTCGCGATCTCGATCGGCCATTGCAAACGGCGACCCGAAGGTCGCCGTTTGCAGAGGGAGGAAATTCAGAAGCCGAGGCTGGCGAGCAGGTCGTCGACCTCGCCCTGGTTCGTCACCACATCCGTGCGGTTGGTCGCATCGACGACCGGCCCATGCAGGATGTCGGGGTCGACCTTGTGCACCTGGTCGGGCGGCACGACTTGCAGCAGCAGCTTCACGAGGCTGTCTTCGAGCTCGCCGGCGAGCTTCACGACCTTGGCCACCACCTGCCCGGTCAGGTCGTGAAAGTCCTGCGCCATCATGATGTCGGTGAGGTGCTGGTCGATGCGCGCGGTGGCGGCTTCGACATCGCCGACGAAATTGATCACCGAGCCCGACGCGACGGCTTTCACCGGGTCGGCCATGATCGAGCGCGCCATCTGGCGCGTCTGGTCGGCGATGCGCTCGTGCTCGGCCTTCGCTTGGTCGACCGAGTTCAAGACTTTTTCGGCCGCGGCGCCGGTCTTTTGCGCGACGTAGTTCAAGCGGCTGCGTGCGTCGGGCAAGCCATCGGCGGCGATCTGCAAATGCGGCATCACGCCGAGCTGCTCCAGCGTGTCGTGCAGCAGGCGCGTCAAGTGGCCGATCTGCTGATACACCTCGGGCGATGCGCCCGCAGCGGCCGGCGGAGCGAGAGTGGTGGCGTCTTCCATTTTCATGTTCGTTCCTTAGGCCGCGGCCGTGACTTTCTGCATGATCTTCTGCACCTTCTCTTCCAGCGTCGCTTTGGTGAAGGGCTTGACGATGTAGCCGGCGGCGCCGTCTTGCGCTGCGCGAACGATGTCTTCCTTGCGCGCTTCGGCGGTGACCATCAGCACCGGCAAGTGCTTCAGGCTCTCGTCTTTCTTGATCTCGTTGAGCAGCTCGAAGCCGTTCATGTTCGGCATGTTGATGTCGCTGACGACGAAGTCGAACTTCGCGTTGCGCAGCATGTTCAGCGCCACCGCGCCGTCTTCGGCCTCTTCAGCGTTGTTGTAGCCAATCTCCTTGAGCAGGCCGCGCACGATGCGGCGCATGGTCGAGAAGTCGTCGACGATCAAGAATTTCATGTCGGTGGGGATGCTCATTGCTGTCCTCGCTTGGCGTGCTTGCTGTCTGTACTCACAGTGCCTTATCGGGCAATTGCGGTGGAAGTTGAGGGGGCGGTTTCGCCGCTTGTGGCATTCGCCGCGGGTTCGCCTGCGTCGGGTCCGGGGCTGAAAAGGCGGTCTTCGGCGTCGCGGTTCATCACGATGATGCTGATGCGCCGATTCGCCGGGCTCAGCGGGTCTTTCGCGTCGAACAAGGTGCTCGACGACAAGCCCTGCACACGCAGCACTCGCGCGTCGGGCAAGCCGCCGGCCACGAGCTCGCGGCGCGACGCGTTGGCGCGGTCCGACGACAGTTCCCAATTGCTGTAGCCGCGCTCGCCGGCGCCGAACGGCGCAGCGTCGGTGTGGCCTTCGAGCGTCAGCCGGTTCGGCACTTCGGTCAGCACCTCGGCGATGAGGTGCAGCAGGTCGCGCATGTAAGGCTTGAGCACCGCGCTGCCGCTGTCGAACATCGGCCGGCTGTTCTCGTCGACGATCTGGATTCGCAAGCCGTCGCGTGTCATGTCGAGGCGAATCTGCGACTTCATGCCGGCGAGCTTGCCGTTGGCCGAGATCGCGCCGCCGACCTTGTCCTTCAGCTCTTCGAGGCGCGCCACTTCGGC
>VBCQ01000038.1 GCA_005882155.1 Betaproteobacteria bacterium | reverse complement strand
TTCGGCGGGATCTCGTGCAGCGTGTGGTCGCGGTAGACCTTGCCGAGCGGTGCGACCCATTCGGGCCGGTAGGCGGCGAAGTCTTGCCCCGTCATCGCGCCGCCATGCTCGCGCGCATGGCGTGCCGCTGCAGTCGCAACTTCGCCGCGGTAGAACGCCTCGCCTCGGGTCTGCGCGATCAAGCGCAGGCAGCGGCTCGCGGCTGCGAACTCGAAGCGCTCACCGACCTCGGGCGGGCGGCCGCGGGGCAAAAACGCTTCGGCATAACCGGGATGCGCCGACAGCTCGTCCGCCGCAGCGGCCCACTTCTGCCGCACGACCAGCGGCACCGCGTAGCCGCGCTCGGCGATATCGATCGCCGGCTGCAGCAAGTCGGCGAACGGCAGCTTGCCGAAGCGCTCGCTCAATGCGACCCAACCGGCCACCGCGCCCGGCACCGTCGCGCTGTCCCAACCGCGCTTGGGCGGCGTGCGCGCATCGGCGCCGTACTTGCGCTTGAAATACTCGGGCGTCCATGCGGCAGGCGCAGGGCCCGATGCGTTCAGGCCATGCAATTGCGTGCCGTCCCACAGGATGCAGAACGCGTCGGAGCCGAGGCCGTTGCTGACCGGCTCGACGATCGTCATCGCCGCCGCCGTCGCGACCGCCGCGTCGACCGCGTTGCCGCCGGCGAGCAGCATGCGCAGGCCTGCTTGCGCGGCGAGCGGGTGCGAGGTCGAGACGACGTTGCGGCCGAAGATCGGCAAGCGCCGGCTCGCGTAGCCCGGAGTCCAGTCGAAGCGATGGGTCATGGGGTGCTCACTCTAGACCGATCGCGAAGACCATGCTGTTTCGTCAGTCGACGTCGGCCTGCACTCGGCGATGCAGCCGGCGTATGCCCCACCACACTGCAATGGCGATCAGCGGAATGCACAGCGCCACCGCGATGTCGGAGGAGACCGGCCAGCCCGCTGCCTTCGCGCCCTTCGCGATGTAGCCGACGAGACCGGCGCCGTAATAGGTGACCGCAGCGACCGACAGGCCTTCGACCGCGCTTTGCAGCAGCATCTGCGCCTTCTGCCGCCGGTTCATCGCGTCGAGCAATTCCTGGCTGCTTTGCTGCTGCTCGATCTCGACGCGCGTTCGCAGCAGGTTGCTGGTGCGCGAGATGCGCTCGCTCAAGGCCTGCTGTCGACGCGCCGCCCAGACGCAGGTCTGCATCGCCGGTGCGAGCCGCCGGTCCATGAACTCGCCGAGCGTCTGCAGGTTCTCCAGACGGTGCTCGCGCAGCTCGTCGATGCGCCGCTGCACCAGCTCGAAGTAGGCGCCGCTCGCCGAGAAGCGCGCATGGGTTCGCGCGTACAGGCTTTCGACTTGACCCGCAAGCTGCGTGAGCTGGCGCAGCAGCTCGGGCTCCTCATGACGCCGCGCGCTGCGGATCTGGCCGGCGACGTCGGCGAGGTCGCGCTCGGCATGCATCAGCGACGCGCCGACCTCGCGCGCCATCGGCAGTCCGAGCAGCGCCATCATTCGATAGGTCTCGACCTCGAGCAGACGTTGCACCGCGCGGCCGAGGCGGCGCGGGCTCATGCCGTCGGCCACCAGCACCACGCGCGCACAGCCGTCGGCCGCGAGCCGCAGGTCGGTGTAGACCTGCGCATCGCCGTCCATCACGCTCGCGCCGAGCAGACTTTCTTCCTGCAGGTTGCGCCGCACCAACTGCTGCACGCGCTCGTGCGCATCGGGGCCGCGCTCGCTGAGCACCAGCATGTGCAGGCCGACGAGCCATTGCCCCGGCATCGCCGCGAGCCACTCCTGCGGTACGTCGGCCAGTGCCGGCGCATCGAACGAATCGGGCTCGTCGTGCAGCGCTTTCCAGAAGGTGCAGGTGTGGAACTCGGTGTGCTTCTCCCAACGCAAGTGCACGCCGCCGAGATCGGTGCTCAAGTGATTGGCGTCTTCGGCCGGCAGCGGCAGATGCCGATTGCGCAGCAGCGTGACGATGTGCTCGCGCGCCGCGTCGGCCTCGGGGCCGAGCAAGGCGATATGCGTCAGCGCGAGCGGCGCCTTCAGCAGTTCGTAAGGACGCGCATGGACTTCGTTGTGAAGGGCCTCGCGCTGCGGATGCGCAGTGAGCATGGGGACACTGATTGTTTGCCTTTGGGGGGTGCAGGATACAGAACAAAAACAACAAGCCGCCCGACGGCGGCTTGCAAGGAACGGGCCAAAGGCCAATGCGTTTCACTACAGAGCTCACAGAGAGCACCGAGAATTTGCCGTTCTTCTACTCTGTGTTCTCCGTGTTCTCTGTGGTGGATATTCTTCGATCAATCCGCTTCGGAGAACGCGACCTCGCGCTTCGTCTTGATCGTCGGCAGCAGCACGACCACGATCATCAGCGCTGACGCGATCAGCAGGCCGGCCGAGATCGGCTTGGTCATGAAGGTGCTCCAGTCGCCGCGCGACAGCAGCAGCGCGCGGCGCAGGTTCTCTTCCATCATCGGCCCGAGAATGAAGCCGAGCAGCAGCGGTGCGCCTTCGCAGCCGAGCTTGTAGAACGCGTAGCCGATCAGCGCGAACAAGGCCGTGAGGTAGACGTCGAAGGTGTTGTTGTTCAGCGTGTAAACGCCGATGCAGCAGAACAGCGTGATCGCCGGGAACAGGTAGCGATACGGCACGGTCAGCAGCTTGATCCAGATGCCGATCATCGGCAGGTTCAGCACCACGAGCATCAGGTTGCCGACCCACATCGACGCGATCAGGCCCCAGAAGAGTTGCGGGTTGCTCGTCATCACCTGCGGGCCGGGCTGGATGCCCTTGATCGTCATTGCGCCGACCATCAGCGCCATCACCGCATTGGGCGGAATGCCGAGCGTCAGCATCGGGATGAACGAGGTCTGCGCGCCCGCGTTGTTGGCCGACTCGGGACCCGCGACCCCGCGGATGTCCCCCCGGCCGAAGGTGCCGCTCGCACCGGCAAGCTTCTTCTCCATCGAGTACGACGCGAACGACGACAGCAGCGCGCCGCCGCCCGGCAGCACGCCGAGAATCGAGCCGAGCGCGGTGCCGCGGATCACCGCCGGCCATGCGTCCTGAAAGTCCTTCTTGGTCGGCCACAGGCCCTTGACCTTGCTCGTGAACACTTCGCGATGCTCAGCCGGCTGGCCCAGGTTGGAGATGATTTCGCCGAAGCCGAACACGCCCATCGCAATGACGACGAAGCCGATGCCGTCGGTGAGCTCGGGGATATCGAAGCTGTAGCGCGCGGTGCCCGAGATCACATCGGTGTTGATCTGTGCGAGCAGCAGGCCGAGGATGATCATCGAGATGGCTTTCAGCAGCGAGCCCGACGCGAGCACCACCGCGCCGATCAAGCCGAGCACCATCAGCGAGAAGTATTCGGCCGGCCCGAATTTGAAGGCGAGCTCGGTGAGCGGCGGTGCGAACGCGGCGATGATCACCGTGCCGACGCAACCGGCGAAGAACGAGCCCAGCGCCGACACCGACAGCGCCGCGCCGGCACGGCCCTGGCGCGCCATCTGGTAGCCGTCGATCGCGGTGACGACCGACGACGATTCGCCCGGCACGTTGATCAGGATCGAGGTCGTCGAGCCGCCGTACTGCGCGCCGTAGTAGATGCCGGCGAGCATGATCAGCGCCGGCGTCGCGTCGAGCGAGTAGATCGACGGCAGCAGCATCGCGATCGTCGCCACCGGCCCGAGGCCCGGCAGCACGCCGATCAAGGTGCCGAGCACCGCGCCGCCGAAGGCGTAGAGCAGGTTCTGCAGGGTGAACGCGACCCCGAAACCCATCGAGAGATTAGCGAGCAAGTCCATGACGCGATGCCTTTGAAGCTGGAGGTTTCGAGCCGGTCAGTGAATGAACCAGGGCCACAGCGGGATCGTCAGCTTCAAACCCCAGATGAAGATGACCCACGAGCCGAAGGTCAGCACGATCGAGTTCGCGAGCACGCCCTTCCAGCCGAACTCGTCGCCGGCGAGACTGGTGATGAAGATGAGGATCGGGATCGTGACGACCATGCCGAGCGGCGTGATCGCGGCGCCGAACACCGCGATCGCGGCGACGATGATGACGAGCGGCTTCCACGCGATGCTGCCGATCTTGTCGCCGCCTTCGGTCTCGATGGTCAGCGCCTTGAACATCACGATGGCGCCGAGGATCGCCATGATGATGCTCAGCAGCAGCGGAAAGTAGCCCGGCCCGGGCCGCGCCGAGACGCCGAGCGGATAGTTGCGCGCACCGACCGCGAACACGATGCCGACGACGAGAAACATCAATCCGGACCAGAAGTCGCGCTCACTCTTGATCTTCAAGATCGTCTCCTTGGAACAAATGTTCGTGTACCAACGATTCTACGGAAACGCGGCGGTCATTTTTTTGTGGGTTCCACGTAGCGCGACATTCGCACCACGGGCTGCGCTGGTTTTCACTCCCACACCGGCGTGGCACTCATCACTTCGTCGAGCGTGGTCACGCCTTCGGCCACTTTCATGGCGCCTGCCAAGCGCAGCGGCCGCAGCCCGTCTTGCAAGGCCTGCTGACGCAGCTTGGCGGCATCGAGCGTCGGGTGCATCGCCTGGCGCGCCGCGTCGCTCACCGTGAGCAGCTCGTAGAGGCCGGCGCGACCTCGATAACCGGTCATGCGGCATTCGAGGCAACCCACCGGCTTGTACGGCCGCACGCTGCCGCTCATTCGCCACGGCTTGACGACTTCGGCGAGGGTCTCGGCCGTCGTCGACTCGTCGGCCTGCTTGCAGCTCGTGCACAGCGTTCGCACCAAGCGCTGCGCGAGCACGCCGATCAGCGTCGCCCCGATCAGGTATGGCGGCACGCCGAGGTCAGTGAGGCGCGTCACCGCCGACACCGCATCGTTGGTGTGCAAGGTGCTGAAGACGAGGTGGCCGGTCAGCGCCGCCTGGATCGCCATCTCGGCCGTTTCGAGATCGCGGATTTCGCCGACCATGATGATGTCCGGGTCCTGCCGCATCAGCGCGCGCAGGCCTTCGGCGAAGCCGAGCTCGAGTACCGGCTGCACCTGCGTCTGGTTGAACGCCGGCTGGATCATCTCGATCGGGTCTTCGATCGTGCAGACGTTGACTTCGTCGGTTGCGAGGCGCCGCAGCGTCGAGTACAGCGTGGTCGTCTTGCCCGATCCGGTCGGCCCGGTCACGAGGATGATGCCGTGCGGCTTGGTGACGAGCGACTCCCATCGCTTCGCGTCGTGCGCGCCGAAGCCGAGGCCCTCGAGCGGCTTGACCGTCGTGTCGGGGTCGAAGATGCGCATCACCATCTTCTCGCCGAACGCCGTCGGCAAGGTCGATAGCCGCATCTCGACTTCGTCGCCATCGGGATTGCGGGTCTTGATGCGGCCGTCGAGCGGGCGGCGCTTCTCGACCACGTCCATCCGGCCGAGCAGCTTGATGCGCGCGATCATCGCGTTCATCACGCCGGGCGGCAGCTGGTAGACGGTGTGCATCACGCCGTCGATGCGAAAGCGGATCGCCGAAAGCTCGCGGCGCGGCTCGAGGTGGATGTCGGAGGCGCGCTGGTCGAACGCGTACTGCCACAGCCAGTCGACGACCTGCACGACGCCCTGGTCGTTGGCGTCGAGCTGGCGGTTGCTGCGCCCGAGCTCGACGAGTTGCTCGAAGCTCGCGATCGCCGAGGTCTCGCCGCTCTTGATCGCCGCGCGCACCGAGCGCGACAGCGTGTAGAACTCGGTCGTGTAGCGCTGCAGCTCGAGCGGGCTCGCGAGCACCAGCTTGAGGGTCTTGCGCGTGTGCGACTCGATCTCGCCGACCCAGGCGGTGTCGAACGGCTCGCAGGTCGCGACGGTGATGTCGTGCGCACCAACCTGCAGCGGCAGCGCGCGGCGCCGCTCGGCGTAGCTGATCGACATCACCTCGGCGACGCGACCGACATCGACCTTGAGTGGGTCGATGCGCAGGTAGGGCATGCCGCAGCGACCGGCCAGCCATTCGGTGAGCGCTTCGATGTCGAGTGGTTTGCCTGTGCCCTTGCGCGTGAGGCTCGCTGCGCCGAGGCGCACCAGCGGATGCTGCGCGCTGTCGGCCGCGCCAAAGCGCTTCTTGGTTCGCTCGGCATCCTCGGCACTGATGATCTGGTCGTCACGCAACCATTTCAGCAGCCAGCGCCAGTCGAGCTTGCCGGTCGGGGTCGATTGCTGCGGGAGGTCGTTGGGATTCATGCGGTGGTGGATGTGCCAGTGTCCAATCTCATTGTTAAGGGCCGGATCATCCTGAGCCACTTGCGCGCCGGCAACTTGAACCGAGTTTCAATGTTTTCAGCGCGTGCGGCAAGCGTCGCGCGGTCGGGCATTTCGACGCCCTTCAACGCGACGACGATGCTGTTGCCTTCCTTGGTCGGCCGCAGCGCCCAGGCGTGCTGCTCGCCGAACGCGGCCGCGATGCGCTGCGCGCTGCGCTCGAAACTCGCGTCGCGGCCGAACAGGTTGACCGTCATCACGCCGGCGTCGGCGAGCGTGCGCCGGCAGTCGCGATAGAACGCCGCGCTGTCGAGCACGGGACTGGCCGCATCGTGGTCGTAGAGGTCGACGCACAGCACCTGCGCCGTCTCGACATGCTGCGCGTCGGCGACGTACTCGCCCGCGTCGGCCTCGAGCACCGCGAGCCGCGCGCTGTCGTCGGGCAGGTGGAACCAGAGCCGGCACGCCGTGATTACCGTCGGGTTCAATTCGACCGCCGTGGTTCGCATTCGCAGCACGCTGTGGCAATAGCGCGTGATCGACGCGGCGCCGAGACCGAGCTGCAGCGCATGGCCCTTCGTCAGCTCGGCGTCGGGGCGCAGCAGCATCCACACCATCATGCGCTGGATGTATTCGAGCTCGAGCGTCGCCGGCTTGCGCACCCGCATCGCGCCCTGCACCCATGGCGTTCCGAGATGCAGGTAGCGCACGCCGTCGGCTTCGGAGATCGTCGCCGGCGCGAGCTCGTCGCGCGGGGCATTCTTCTTCATGCGACTCCGTGCTCTTCGAACACCGCACGCCATGCATCGAGCTTGCGCTCGAAGCTCCAGCTCGCGTTCGCCGGGCTGGTCGACGGCAGCTTCACGACCGGAACGCCGAGCGCGAGCGTGTGGCGCATTGCGCGCGCCGACTCGCTGCCGTTGTGGGCGATCGCTTGGAGCTTCGGCGCGCGTCGCCTGAGGCTCGCGAGGTCGTTGAGCAGCGCATCTTCGATCGCCGTGTCGAGGCTGCCTTCGCGGCGGCACGCGGCATACACGTCCCACAGGCCGAGGCCGTGCGCGCGCATCTGGGCGAGGCGCCGCGGGTACGGCAAGGCGAGCATGTCGACGTCCCACAGTGCCGACAGGATCGGCCAGAAATGATTGCGCGGATGACCGTAGTACTGCTGCGCGACGAGTGATGCGACACCGGGAAAGCTGCCGAGCACGACGAGCCGCGTGTCGCGCGCGATCACCGGAGCAAGACCGGTCAGCAACGGTGCGGCAAGCGGCGACGGCGGCATGCGTGTCAGTCTGCCAGAGCCGTCAAGCGCGCCAGGCGCGGCAGCGCGGCGTGAGCGTTCGCCGCGCAGATGCGCGCGGTGTGCTCGGCCGTCCAGCCGCGCAGCGCGGCCAGCGTCTGCGCAATGCGCGGCAGCTCGGCCGGCTCGTTGCGCGCGCGCTGGCCGGCGGCGCGCTGCTCGGCGGTGCGATAAAGCCAGTGCGGCGGGATGTCGGGCGCGTCGGTCTCGAGGACGATCGCATCGTCGGGAACGCTTTCTGCCAGTCGACGGATTTGCAGCGCGCGATCGAAGGTCATCGCCCCGCCGAAGCCGAGCTTGAATCCGAGCCCGATGAAAATTTGCGCCTGCTGCTCGCTGCCGTTGAAAGCGTGGGCAATGCCGCGTACCGGCGTGCGGCGCAAATGCTTCAGCAAGGTGTCGGCCGAGCGGCGCACATGCACGATCACCGGCAGCTCGAATTCGAGCGCGAGCTCGAGTTGCACGGCGTAGAAACGCTCCTGCTTCGCACGGTCGAGGCCGGGCACGAAATGATCGAGACCGATCTCGCCGACGGCGACCAGCCGCGGGTCGCCGTGATTGATTTGTAAAGCCGTGCGCAGCGTTGCAAGATCGACTTCCTTCGCATCATCGACGCACAGCGGATGAATCCCGAGCGCGTAGGCGAAGCGATGGCCGTGCGCCAGCGAGCGCACGCTGTCGAAGTCGAACACCGCCACCGCGGGCAGCACGATCTGCGACACGCCGGCGTCGCGCGCGCGCTGAACCACCGCGTCACGATCGGTGTCGAACTCGGGCGCGTCGAGGTGACAGTGGGTGTCGATCCAGCTCATTGTGAAATCATGCCCTCATTCGAGGGGCCGGTCGTGCATGGGCGCCCTCGCCGTGATACGTTTCGGATAACCGAGCCCCGAGGGGCGTCCGCCCCCCGAGGGGGGCAAGAAACTTGGGGCGGCCCGGCGTTTCTTGAGGTGCAGCGATGAAGAAGGCTCCGCTTTACAGCCGCTCGCGTCGTCCGGCAGGCGCGTCGAACTCCACATTGCACCCGTCGCTACCTGGCTCGTTGCACGATTCGAGCCCCCCACCATCAGCCCCCGCAGCATCGACACGCTGGTCTCGGCTGCGCGCCTTCCCGCGGCGCCATGCGCGGCCCTTGTGGACCCTCGCGGCCGTGCTGCTCGTCGCGCTCGGCGCAGCCGGCCAACACGCGCTGTTTCCGCTTCCCGCGCGGCTGACCCAGAAAGACATCGATGCTGCCGTGCGCCACGCGCTGCAAGGCGAGCCGCTGCCGTCGCCGTACGCCAAAGCTTACGAAGCGGTGCGGCCTTCGGTGGTCCGCGTCGTCGGGCTCGATACCGAGGCGAGCGAAGAAGGCAAGGTCAGCGACGATCCGAAGGCGCATGGCCGATCGACCGGCACCGGCGTCGTCATCATCGACAACGGCACCATCCTCACCAACCTGCATGTGGTGATCGGCGCCAAGCGCATCAAGGTCACGTTCTTCGACGGCCATCAATCCGAAGCGTCGATGATCGGCGCGCAACCCGAGAACGACCTCGCCGTGCTGCGCGCGAAGAGCATCCCCGACGACCTGCAGGCCGCGACGATGCGCGGCACCGGCGACCTGCTGCCGGGCGATGAAGTCGTCGCGATCGGCTTCCCCTTCGGCATCGGCCCGTCGGCATCGGGCGGCGTCGTCTCCGGCCTGAAACGGCAGTTCCGCTCGCCCGACGGCGAGCGGCTGACCAACCTGATCCAGTTCGACGCCGCGGCCAACCCCGGCAACTCGGGGGGTCCGCTGGTGACGATGGACGGCAGCGTCGTTGGCATCGTCACCGCGATCTTGAACCCCGGCGAGCAAGGCACCTTCATCGGCATCGGATTTGCTGTACCGATCGAGAACGCCGCGGCGGCGGCGGGAATGCCGCCGTTCTGAATTCGTTGTTGATCCCACCAGGACTTCCATGGACGCATCCGACAGCCAGACCACCGCGACGCTGATGGAGCGCGTGCTTTACGAAGTCAAGCGCATCGTCGTCGGGCAAGACAAGTTCCTCGAGCGCGTGCTGGTCGCGATGCTGGCGCAAGGCCACCTGCTCGTGGAAGGCGTGCCGGGGCTGGCGAAGACGATCACGATCAAGACCTTGGCGACGACTCTGCGCGGCTCGTTCAAGCGCATCCAGTTCACCCCCGACCTGGTACCGGCCGACCTGGTGGGCACGCGGATCTACAACCAGAAGACCGGCGAATTCAGCACCGCGCTCGGGCCGGTGTTCGCCAACTTGCTGCTCGCCGACGAGATCAATCGCGCCCCGGCGAAAGTGCAAAGTGCGCTGCTCGAAGTGATGCAAGAACGACAGGTCACGATTGCCGGCGAGACGCACAAAGTGCCGTCGCCGTTCTTGGTGATGGCGACGCAAAACCCGATCGAAACCGAAGGCACTTATCCGCTGCCCGAAGCGCAGGTCGACCGTTTCATGATGAAGGTGCTGGTCGGCTACCCGAGCGAGGAAGAAGAGTTCGTCATCGTCGAGCGCGTCACCGGCGAGCTCGCGATCGTCAGTGCAGTGGCGAGCACCAGCCAGCTCGCCGAGCTGCAGCACGAATGCCGCAAGGTGTATGTCGATCCGTCGCTGATCCAGTACGCCGTCAAGCTCGTCAGCGCGACGCGCGACCCGGCGCGCCACGGCTTGCCCGACATGGCGAAGTACCTGAGCTTCGGCGCGAGCCCGCGCGCGACGATCGGCCTGATCGAAGGCGCGAAGGCGCTCGCGATGCTGCGCAGCCGCCACTACGCGCTGCCCGAAGACGTGATCGACCTCGTGCCCGACGTGCTTCGCCATCGCCTGGTGCTGAGCTACGAGGCGCTCGCCGACGGGCTGAGCGCCGACCATCTGATCGAGCAGATCGTCAAGAAAGTGCCCAAGCCCGACAAGCCGCTGGCACACCATCCCGATGAGCGCGCCACCCAGCTCTGACGCGATCCTGCGTCGCCTCGAATGGACGGTGATCCGCCGTCTCGACGGGCTGCTGCAGGGCGACTACCGCACGCTGTTTCGCGGCGCCGGCCTCGACCTCGCCGACCTGCGCGAATACCAGCACCATGACGACGTTCGCCACATCGACTGGAACGTGACCGCCCGATTGCAAACGCCGTACGTTCGCCAGTTCACCGAAGACCGCGAGCTCAACGCCTGGTTCCTGCTCGATCTGAGCGGCAGCATCGACTTCGGCTCGCAGGAGCGCACCAAGCGCACCGTGTCGGCCGAGTTCGTCACCGTGCTTGCGCGAATCCTCACGCGCCATGGCAACCGGGTCGGCGCTCTGTTCTACGGCAACCAGGTCGACGCCGTGCTGCCGGCGCGCAGCAGCCGCATCCATGTGCTGAACTTGCTGCAGCGCATGCGCAACTTCGTGCCGCCGAAAGCGAAGATCGAGACCCAGCTCGGCGACTTGCTGCACGCCGCGCAGCAGATGATCCCGCGCCGCTCGATGGTGTTCGTCGTCTCCGATTTCATCAGCACGCCGGGCTGGACCGATGCATTGGCGCGCCTCGCGCAGCGCCATGAGGTGCTCGCCGTTCGGCTGTACGACGCCGCCGAGATGGAGCTGCCCGATCTTGGCTTGGTGACCATCCAGGATGCCGAGACCGGCGAGCAGCTCTTCGTCGACACCCACGATCCTCGGTTCCGCGAGCGCTTCGTGCGGGCCGGTGAGCGGCGCGAAGCTGCGCTGCGTGAGGCCTTCACTCATGCCGGAATCGACACGCTCGAGCTCGCGACCGATGACGACCTCGTCGATGCGGTGCTGCGTTTTTCGGAGATGCGGCGGCAACGCAGCCGGCTCAGCTCGGGCGGGAGCTTGCCGGCGCATTTGATGCCTGAGTCCCGCAAAAATCCCGTTCGCCCTGAGCTTGTCGAAGGGCCGGCGCCGGAGCACACCAGGCTTCCTTCGACAAGCTCAGGACGATCGGGAATACAAGCTCAGCCCGAGCGGAGCTCGGGTTACGGAGGCGCCCGATGAATTTCGTCTGGCCCGACCTTCTCGCGCTGCTCTTGCTGTTGCCGGTGCTGGTCGTGCTGTACCTGTGGCTGCTCTATCGGCGCAAGAAGAACACGCTGCGCTACGCGAGCTTGTCGCTCGTCAAGCAGGCGATGGGCAAGGGCCCCGGCTGGCGTCGCCACGTGCCGCCCGCGCTGCTGCTGCTCGCGCTCACGACCTTGCTGATTGCGACTGCGCGGCCGCTGGCGGTGGTCACCCTGCCGAGCCAGCAGGAAACGATCATCCTCGCGATGGACGTGTCGGGCAGCATGCGCGCGACCGATGTGCAACCGAGCCGCCTCGTCGCGATGCAGGAAGCGGCCAAGGCGTTCGTGAGGGACCTGCCGCGCAGCGTACGCGTGGGCATCGTCTCGTTTGCCGGCACCGCCGCCGTCGTGCAGCCGCCAACGCAAAGCCGCGACGACCTGATCGCCGCCGTCGACCGCTTCCAGTTGCAGCGCGCGACTGCGATCGGCAGCGGCATTGTGCTGTCGCTCGCCACACTGTTTCCCGACGCCGGCATCGACCTGTCGCAGATCACCGGCCAGCGCAGCATGCCGCTCGCTCCCGGCGAGAAGCCGAAGAAGGAATTCACCCCCGTGCAGCCGGGCTCGTATGGTTTCGGCGCGATCATCCTGCTGACCGACGGCCAGCGCACCACCGGCCCCGACCCGCTCGACGCCGCCAAGATGGCCGCCGATCGTGGCGTGCGCGTCTACACGGTGGGCATCGGCACCAAGGAGGGCGAGATCATCGGCTTCGAAGGTTGGTCGATGCGGGTGCGTCTCGACGAAGACACATTGAAGGGCATCGCCGCTGCGACGCGCGCCGAGTACTTCTATGCCGGCACGGCCGACGACCTGAAGAAGGTTTATCAGTCGCTGAGCACGCGGCTCGTCGTCGAGAAGAAAGAGACCGAGATCAGCGGCCTGTTCGCGGCCGCCGCGGCGCTGCTGGTCGTCATTGCTGCGGGCCTGTCGCTCGCGTGGTTCGGCCGCGTGATGTAGGCTCGCGGCGATGAAACGATTGACTTTCCTGCTCGCCTTGTTGCTTGGTCTCGCCGCAGTCGCTGCCGAGCTGCCCTACAACGAAGCCGCCAACGCGAAGGCCGAGATCGCGCAGGCGCTGGCCGATGCGGCCAAGGCCAGCAAGCCGGTGCTCGTGATCTTCGGCGCCAATTGGTGCGAAGACTGCCGCGCGCTCGACCTCGCGCTGAAGAGCGGCAAGAACGCTGCGTTGATGAGCGAGGAGTTCAAAGTCGTGAAGGTCGACGTCGGCCGCTTCGATCGCAACCTCGACATCGCCAATGCCTACGGCAACCCGATCAAAAAAGGCATCCCCGCCGCCGTGATCGTCGCCAGCGACAACCGCGTTCTCTATGCGACGCGCGCGGGTGAGTTGGCGGATGCGCGCAGCATGAATGCGGATGGGATATACGGGTTCTTCAGGGACGCGATGGCGAAGGCGAAAGCCAGCCACTAACCCAAGAAGTGATGCGGGATCCACGACGCGAGCCCCGGCACGAAAACGATCAGCAGCAACACCAGCGTCTCGGCGAGCATGAACCACCAGACGTGGCGGTTCGTCTCTGAAAACGTCGTCTGCGCGATGCTCGTCGTCACGAACAGCAGCGGCGCGGTCGGCGGCGAGACGGCGCCGATCTGATTGCACATCACCATCACGAGGCCCATCTGGAACGGGTCGATGCCGTGGGTCTTGCTGATCTGGATCGCGACCGGCGCAAAGACGAGCAGCACGGCGAGCGAGTCGACGAAGGTGCCGAGCACCACCATCACGACCGCCATCACGAGCAGCACGATCGTCGGGTTGTTCGACACCGAGGTGACGAACGCGACCGCCACTTCGTTGAACTGCAAGTACGCCATCAGCCAGCCCGACGCGCCGGCGACAGCGATGATCGCCGACACCATCGTCGTCGTGATCGCCGATTCGACGAAGATGCCGACCATGTCGCGCAGCTTGATCTTGCGGTAGACGAAGGTGCCGATGACGAAGGCATAGAGACACGCGACGACTCCCGCTTCGGTCGCGGTGAAAACGCCACTCAGGATGCCGCCGACGATGATCACCGGCGCGAGCAAGGCGGGCCACACTTCGACTGTCGCGCGGCCCAATGCGCGCAGCTCGAACTGGCCGTGGACGACGCGCAGCTCCGGATAGTCGGGGTGGTAGCTGTAGAGCTTGACGGTGGCCATCAGGAACAGGCCGACCAGGATGCCGGGGACGATGCCGGCGAGGAACAAGCCGCCGATCGAGACCTGCGCGATCGCACCGTAGACCACCATCACCATGCTCGGCGGAATGATCGCGCCGATGGTGCCGCCGCAGGCGATCAGCGCCGCGGCGAAACCCGCTTTGTAGCCCGAGCGCTTCATCGTCGGGATGACGATCGCGGCGATCGCCGACGCGTCGGCCGTCGACGACCCGGAGATGCCGGCGAACACCATGCTCGCGACCACCGACGCATGCGCGAGTCCGGCGCGCCAGTGGCCGACCAGCACGCGCGAAAAATCGACCAGCTGCTGGCTCATGCCGCTCGCCGACATGAGTGAGCCGGCGAGAATGAAGTACGGCAGCGCGAGCAAGGTGAACGAGTCGAGCTGCGCGAACATTTTCTGCGCGTAAAGTGGCGCGACGAGCCCCGGCACCGCGGCAATGCCGACATAGCCGACGAGCGCGATCGACAGCAGGATCGGGATGCCGATCAGCATCGTTGCGAGCATCAGCGCGAACAGAAACCAGATCATGGCTCGACCGGCGCTTTCGTTCGCGGCGGGCGCACGACGATGCGGTGCAGCGCGACGATCGCGAGGTACGCGCCGCCGATCACCATGCCGAAGTACGGGTAGCTCATCGGGATCTCGAGCCCCGGCGACTGCTGCAGCGCGGCGACACGCGCGACCTGGTAGCCGAGCACCATCAGCGACACCGCGAACGCGAGCCACATCAGCTCGACGCCGAGGTCGAACAGCGCGCCGACGCGCTGCGGAAACTTGTCGCGGAAGGTCTCGACATACAGATGCGCGCCGCGCCGATAGGCGATCGGGATGCCGAAGAAGACGAGCCAGACATGGCCGAAGATCTGCGCTTCTTCGCTCCAGCTGAGCGACGCGTTGAGAACGAAGCGGTTGAAGACCTGCAGCAAGCCGACAAGCACCATCGCGGCGAAGATCAGCGCGACGAAGACCTCTGCGCCACGGTCGATCGCGGCGAGCGCGCGCGTGATGCTCATCGGTCTACTGCGCGCGGATCTTGGCGAGCAGCGCTTCGGCGCCGAATTCTTTCGCGAGCTCGTCTTGCGCCGCGAGTGCCGCCTTCTGCAGCGGCGCGGTGTCGATGTCGTTGACCTTCATGCCGACCTTCTTCAGCGCGGCGATCGACTCGGCCTCGCGCTTGGGCGCCATCGCGCGAACGACCTCGGCGCCGAGCTGCGCCGCCTTCGCGAGCACCGCCTGCTCGGTGGGATTGAACCTGCGCCACTCGGGCAGCGAGAAGACGAGAAAGGTCGGGTCCATCAGATGTCGCGTCAGCGCCATGCAGCACGCGACCTCGTTGAACTTGAACGACAGCGTGGTCGCCGCGGTGTGCTCGTAGCCGTCGAGCACGCCGCTTTGCAGCGAGGTGTAGATCTCGCCGAAGTTCATCGGCGTCGCGTTCGCGCCCATCGCGTTGATCGCGGCAACGAAGACCTTGGTCGGGATCGTGCGAATCTTCAGGCCCTTGAGATCGGCGGCCTTGGTCACTTCCTTCTTCGCCGTCACCACGTTGCGGTAGCCCCAGCTGACCGACCACGCGAGGACCTTGAAGCCGGCCTTCTCCATGTCGTCGCCGAGCTCCTGGCCGACCGGGCCGTCGAGCACCGCCGACGCGTGGTCGTAGCTCTTCCACAAGAAAGGCAGGCCGAGCACGCCGAGCCGCTTGACGAAGGACGCGTACTCGGCCGGCCCGCCGGTCGTGCCCGATGCGCCCGAGCCGAGTCGCATCGCCTCGATGACTTCGCGCGTCTGGCCGAGCTGGCTCGCCGGATAGACCTTGACCTCGACCGTGTCGGAGTGCGCGTTGACGTAGTTCGCGAACTGGAACGCGAGCATCGTCGTCTCGACATTGGTGTCGTTCGGGCCCGCGGTGTGAATGCGTACCACCTTCTTCGCGGTTTGTGCCGCAGCGGGCACGGCGGCAAGAAGCGCCGCCAGCAGAACCGAGACCAGGGCAGCGAGGCGACGATTCATGGTGCGCTCCGGGTTTGTCCGACGATTCATCATAATTGTCTGACAATTCAACGTCAACCGCGCCCGAGCCTAAGATGCGCACCTCCCCCGCCGGAGCGCCTTCAATGATCAGTCATTACGAAGTCAGCATCGCCGTACCGGCCGATGCGCCGCGCATCGCCGAGTTGTCGCGCGATGCGATCGAAGAAGGACTCGGCTGGAGCTGGACGCCGCATCGCGTGGCACGCAGCGTTCGCGACCGCACGACCAACGTCGTGGTGGCGCGATCGGGCAGCAGCTTCGCCGGCTTCGCGATCATGAAATACGGCGAGGACGAAGCGCACTTGCTCCTGCTCGCGGTGCACAGCGCGCACCGCCGGCGCGGCGTCGGCACGACGATGCTCGCGTGGCTCGAAGCCACGTTGCGCGCCGCCGGCATCGCGATGATCCGCCTCGAAGCGCGAGCGAGGAACACCGCCGCGCTGGCGTTCTACCGCAAGCACGGCTTCAACCAGACCGGCCTGCTCGAGGGCTACTACAGCGACCGCGAAGACGCGGTGCGGCTCGAGCGTGATCTGCGCGTCGCGCGATGACGTCATCCCCGCCTGCGCGGGGATGACAACACCTGAATTCAGCCGACCAGCACGCCGTGCTTGAGCCGCAGCATGCGGTCGCACTTGCTCGCGAGCGTCTCGTCGTGCGACACCATCACGAAGGCCATGCCGCGCCGCCGTGCGAGGTCGAGCATCAGCGCGAACACGCCGTCTGCGGTTTCGCGATCGAGGTTGCCGGTCGGCTCGTCAGCGAGCACGCAGGCCGGCTCGCCCGACAGCGCGCGCGCGATCGCCACCCGCTGGCGCTCGCCGCCCGACAGTTGCGACGGCCGGTGGTGCACCCGCTCGGCAAGCCCGACCTGCGCCAGCACACCGCGTGCCTTGTCGCGCGCCTGCGGCTTGGTCAGGCGGCGGATTCGCCACGGCATCGCGACGTTGTCGAGCGCAGTGAACTCGGGCAGCAAGTGATGGAACTGGTAGACGAAGCCGAGGTGCAGGTTGCGCCAGTCGCCCTGAGAACGCGGATTCATCTGCGTGAAGTCGCGTCCCTGCAGCTCGACGCTGCCGGCGCTCGGTGCCTCGAGTCCGCCGAGCAGGTGCAGCAAGGTGCTCTTGCCCGATCCCGACGCGCCGACGATGGCGAGTGCCTCGCCTTCGCGCACGTCGAGGTCGATGCCTTGCAGCACGTGCACGTCGAGCTTGGCCTCGCCGCTGCGCTCGACGAATCGCTTGTGCAGGCCGCGCGCCTGGATCACCGGCCTACTCATAGCGCAGCGCCTCGGCCGGTTGCACGCGGCTCGCGCGCCAGCTCGGGTACAGCGTCGCAACGAAAGCGAGCAGCAGCGAGATCAACACGATCGGCACGATGTCGGTGCTCTGCGGCTCGCTCGGCATGCGCGTGATCAGGTAGACGCTGCCCGGGAGGAAGCTCACGTGCAGCGCGCGCTCGATGGCCGGCACGATGATGTCGATGTTGAACGCGATCAGCAGACCCAGTGCGACGCCCGACAGCGTGCCGATCACGCCGGCCGCCGCGCCCTGCACCATGAAGATGCCCATGATCGAGCGCGGGCTCGCGCCGAGGGTGCGCAGGATCGCGATGTCGGCCTGCTTGTCGGTCACCGTCATCACGAGCGTCGACACGAGGTTGAACGCGGCGACCGCGACGATCAGCGTGAGGATGATGAACATCAGCCGCTTCTCGACCTGCACCGCGGCGAACCAGTTGCGGTTCGTGCGCGTCCAGTCGCGCACCGTGACCTGCGGCCCGAGCATCAGCCCCAACTGCTCGGCGACATCGCGCGCCTGATTCAGGTCTTTCAAGCGCAGCTGCACGCCGGTCGGCCCGTCGACGCGAAACAGCCGCGCCGCATCGTCGACATGGATCAGTGCGAGGCCGCTGTCGTATTCGTAGTGACCCGAGTCGAAGGTGCCGACGAGCGTGAGTTGCTTGAGCCGCGGAACGACACCGGCCGGCGTGACCTGGCCGCCGGGCGCGACGATGGTCACCTTGTCGCCCTCTCGCACACCCATTGCGCGCGCCAGCTCGACGCCGAGCACGATGCCCCAGTCGCCTGCCTTGAGCTTGGCGAGCGTGCTGTCCTTGAGCTGCGCCGCGATGTCGGTGACGGTGGCTTCGTCGTTGGGCGAGATGCCGCGCACGATCGCGCCGCGCATGTCGTCGCCGCGTGCGATCAATGCCTGAGCGGCGATGAACGGCGCCGCACCGATCACCTGCGGGTTCTCGCGCGCTTTCGCGGCGGTCGCTTTCCAGTCGGGCAGCGCAGCGCCTTGCGAGTCGTAGACCTCGATATGCGCAATGATCGACAGCATGCGGTCGCGCACTTCCTTCTGGAAGCCGTTCATCACTGACAACACGATGATCAACGCCGCCACGCCGAGCGCGATGCCGAGCATCGAAACGCCGGAAATGAAGGAGATGAACGCGTTGCGCCGCCCGGCACGCCCGGCTCGCGTGTATCGCCAGCCGATTTGAAGTTCGTAGGGCCAGTTCATGGGGTGGGGATGCTACAGGAGCGTCTTTCTATTTCTTCTCATGCGGGATACCGCGCCGGGTCCCGGCCCGGCTGCCGGGTAACTTTCTTCTGATGGCCCAGAAGAAAGTCACCAAAGAAGAGGGCCCGAAACACCAGCGGATTCGGCCGC
>VBCQ01000257.1 GCA_005882155.1 Betaproteobacteria bacterium | reverse complement strand
ACCGGCCGGACGGTAGAAGTCGTGCGTCGTGTCTTCTTCGCGCGGCCACAGCAATTGAACCGGCCGAGCGCCGGTCTCGATCGCGATGCGCACCGCCTGACCGACGAAGTCGACATCGAGGCGCCGCCCGAAGCCGCCGCCGAGGTAAGTCACATGCACCGTCACCGCGTCCTCGGGAACACCGGCCACCGTTGCCGCGATCGCGCGAGCGAAGCCGGGCGCCTGCGTCGGCGCCCAGATGTCGACCTTGCCGTCCTTGACCTGCGCAGTGCAGTTGATCGGCTCCATCGCCGCATGGGCGAGATACGGCGCGCGGTAGAGCGCTTCGATGTGCTGCGCGGCGGCCTGGCTCGCCGCTTTGACGTCGCCGCGGCTGTAGAAGGTGAAGCCATCGTCGCTCTTCGCGGCGTCGCGCGCGGCGCGCTCGAGGTCGCGCATGATGATCCTGCTGTCGGCGGCACCGGCGGGCGGTGCTTGCCACTCGATCGCCAAGGCCTGCGCGCCCTGCATCGCGTGCCAGCTGCTGCGCGCGACCACCGCGACCGCTGCGGTCGATCCGCCGTAGCTGCCGAGTCGCACGACGCGCTCGACGCCGGGCAGCTTCAGCGCCGCGTCGACGTCGACATGGCCCGGGCTGCCGCCGAGCATCGGGCAGTGGCGGATCACCGCATAGAGCTGGCCGGGGCGGCGCACGTCGATGCCGAAGCGCGCGCTGCCGTCGACCTTGGCCGCGAGGTCAGTGCGCGGCGCGGTCGTGCCGATGAGCTTCCAGTCCTTCGGGTCCTTGGTCTGCACGCTTCCTGGCGGCGTGGCGGCCGCCAATTTTGCAAGCTCGCCGAAGTGCGCCTTCGGGCCCGACGGATGACTGACGACGCCGTTGGTGACGACGAGCTCGGCCGCCGGCAGCTTCCATTGCAGCGACGCGGCGCCGAGCAATTGCGCACGCGCGGTCGCCGCGGCGACTCTGAGCAGGTCCCATCCATCGGCGACGCTGGTCGAGCCGCCGGTCACGTTGATGCCGAGCTCACGCGCGACCTTGCTGATGACCCATTGACCCGTCTTGACGGTGCGCGTTTCGGCCCCCGGCTCGCTGTCGCTCGGATGGAACGGCAAGGTGCCAATGAACAGCGCGACGTTGCCGTAGAGCGCATCGTGGCCGGCCGGGATCAAGCGCACCGAGGCCAACGGCACATCGAGCTCGTCGGCCACCAGCATCGCGAGCGCGGTATGAACGCCCTGGCCCATCTCGCTGCGGTTCATCGCGAGCAGCACGCTGCCGTCGGCCGCGATCTTGATCCAGCCGTTCAGCCCCACTTCGCCGTCCGCGGGCGCCAGCGTGCGTGCGGCGCCGAGGCGACTGCGCGGCGGCAGCACGCCCCAGCCGACGAGCAGCGCGCCGGCGCCGCCGAGCCCGCTGAGCAGCAGGGTGCGCCGCTTCATGCCTTCGCTCCAGTCGCCTTGCGGCGCGCGGCGAGCGGCTGCAGTTCGCGCGCCGCGGTCTTGATCGCCTCGCGAATTCGCGGGTAGGTGCCGCAGCGGCAGATGTTGGTGATTGCCGCGTCGATGTCCGCGTCACTCGGCTCGGCGTTCTTCGCCAGCAGCGCGGCGGCCGCCATCAGCATGCCGCTCTGGCAGTAGCCGCACTGCGGCACCTGGTGCGCGAGCCAGGCCCGTTGCAAGGCGTGCGGTTGCGCGGCGCTGCCGAGCGCCTCGATCGTCACGACCGCCTTGCCCGCCACCGCCGACAGCGGCGTCACGCACGAGCGCGTCGGCTGGCCGTCGACATGCACCGTGCACGCGCCGCAGGCCGCGACACCGCAGCCGAACTTGGTGCCGGTCAGGTTCAGCACATCGCGCAACACCCACAGCAAGGGCATCGCGGGGTCGACCGCAGCGTCGGGCAACGCTTTCGACTGACCATTGATCGACAGGTCCATGGGGCTCCTTCAGCCGGCTCGTTGGAAACGAATTCTGCGGTCAATCGTCTCGAGAATCGCGCCCAGAAATGTGGCGCCGACGAAACGTCCGGCGACGAATCGAACATATTCCTCGGGTTACTACCGACCGGCGCTGCGCGCTGTCACAAAATCCTCTTCGCCAGCCGACTTGACCCGACAGGAGTGCCCTTCATGACCCGTTCCCTGAAGCTGATCGCGGCTGCCGTCGCGACCCTTGGCTTCGCCGCCGCCACGCCCGCCCAAGAGGCTCAGCTGTACGGCCTGATGGACTTGTCGGCAGGGCGGTTTCAAAGCGCCGGCACCTCGAAGGTTTGGCGCGCCGAGAGCGGCAGCATGACGACGAGCTTTCTCGGTTTCAAGGGCAGCGACGACCTCGGCGGCGGGCTGAAGGCACGCTTCGCGATCGAGCACTTTCTGCGCGCCGACACCGGCACGACCGGCCGCTTCAACGGCGAAGCGTTCTGGGCGCGCAACGCGTACGTCGGATTGCAAGGCGCATTCGGCCAGACGGTTCTCGGGCGCAACACGACGCCGCTGTTCGTCTCGACCTCGATGTTCAACGCGATCGGCGATTCGTTCAGCTTCTCGCCGAGCATTCGCCAGCTGTTCACGCCGTCGCTATTGCCGTTCTATGGCGACAGGGCGTGGAACAACTCGATCGCCTATGCGAGCGTCGACCACAGCGGCATCACCTGGAACCTGATCGCCAACCTCGGCGAAGGCGCGGCCGGCGCGGGGGGCAAGAACGGGGGCTTCAACATCCTCTATGCCAATGGCCCGCTCGGCGCGACGCTCGCGTGGCAGAAGGTGAAGAACGGCGACGGCATCTCGCCGCAACCGACCGCCGTCCCGGTGGTCGCCGGGTTCACCGCACAGGACACGTTCCAGCTCGGCGGCGCGTACGACGCGAGCGTCGTCAAGCTCTACGCGCAGTACACGCGCGTGTGGACCCACGCGACCGCGAACACGAAGACGACGCTGTACGGCTTCGGGGCGGCAGTACCGATCGGCGCCGGCAAGCTGCTCGCGCAGTACGGCAACGCAAAGGCACAGGCCGGCGTCGACACGACCAACACGGCGCTGACGGTCGGCTACGACCACAACCTGTCGAAGAGCACCGATCTCTACGCGATGTTCATGACCGAGCGGGTCAGCGGGCTGAACCGCGGCAACTCGCTTGCCGCGGGTATGCGGCTGCGGTTCTAAGCGCGGCTGCGCGCGCGACCGCCCGCCTTCGCGAGCGCCGGCGTCATCGTGTCGAGCGACTGCAGGCGCTGCCAGTACGCGACCGCCTTGCCGACCCAGTTGCGAAAGTGCGGGTCGTGCAGCGCGTAGAACGGGATGCCGCGGGCCGTGAACTTTTCGACTTCTTGGGCCAGCGAGCCGCGTGCGGCCGCCGCGCTGCGCTCGACTTCGACCTCGAGCGCGTGCAGCGCGATCGCGCGCTGCATCGGGTCCGGCGCCATCAGTTGCTGGCGCAAGCGGTCCGAGTCGAGTTCGGAAGTCGGGTCCATGGGGGTCTCCTGCGAGTTTGTCCCCCTTGTCTCGGCGGATTTGCGCCGAGCTTGAGCGCTGCTTGGTAACGACCGTGTAATCGCGGCGCTCTGCGCGGAAAGCGTCTCAGTCGAGGCTGACTTCGGTGCGAACGACGCCGGCCCGATCGGCGCGCGCGCTCAGTGCGAGCCGCGTGCCCTTCGGTGCGCGCACGACCCATTCGGCCACCGCACGGTCGCCGGTGATCTCGCGGTTCGGCAGGAAGGCTTGGAGCGTGCTCTTCGTGCCGTGGCCTTCGAGCTGCGGACCTTCCATGCGCTGCTTGCCGCTGACCAGCGAGATGCTCGGGTTGCCCTGCGGCAAATGGATCTCGAACATCACGCCGCGCACCGTCTTGCGCGCCAGCGCCCGCTTGCTGACGTAGGCCGGCAGGTAGCCGCTGTTGGCCACCGCGAGGCGCACACGCCAGGTGTCGGGGCCGAGCGCGCGCACTTCGCTGCGCAGCAGCTCGAGGCGCGGCAGGCTGAGCGCGATCTGCGTCATCCAGGCCGGGAAGCGGGCCGCTTCGCGCTCGCGCAGATGCGGCGGCGGGTTGCGCCAGAAGTTCATCTTGTCCCAGCCGCCGATCTCGACCGCACCGAGTTGCGGGTGATGAAACGGCTTCCAGGCGATATGCGCCTGGCCCTCGCAATGCTCGTCGCTCCACTTCAACAGCTTCAAGTCGTCTTCGACCG
>VBCQ01000254.1 GCA_005882155.1 Betaproteobacteria bacterium | reverse complement strand
GCGAAAAAAAACCGCCGGGGTTCGCCCGGCGGTTTGGGATTCGGTTTGCGCTCTACTCTTGCCTATGCGCTTGCCTCTCCATCCGCCGGGCGGTGCGAGAACCAAAAGTGGGCAAAAAAGTAAGGCTTGCTGACCAACATGGGCGCGAATGTAGCACGATGGATGGCCTGGACAGAAAGGAGCCGTTATGGACCGCAGAAGCATGTTGTCGAGCGGCGCGCTGGTGGGACTTGGCGCCGTCGCGGGGTGTGCAACGAACAGCGACGCGGCAACTGACGCGAAGACCCTGTTCAGCGTGCCGCAGCCGATGCTGCCGGTGGCCGGGGCGAGCGAGATGTTCCCGGTGCGCCGCATCTACTGCATCGGCCGCAATTACGTCGCGCACGCGCGCGAGATGGGATCCGACCCGACGCGCGAGCCGCCGTTCTTCTTTCAGAAACCGAGCGACGCGATCCAGTACGTCGCGCCCGGCACGACCGCCGACCATCCGTATCCGACGCTGACCAAGAACTACCACTACGAGCTCGAGCTCGTCGCGGCGCTTCATCGCGGCGGCAAGAACGTGCCGATCGAGCGTGCGCTCGATCTCGTCTACGGTTATGCGGTCGGCCTGGACATGACGCGGCGCGATCTGCAGCGCGCGATGGGCGAAGAGAAAAAGCCGTGGGAGATCGGCAAGAGCTTCGACCACTCGGCGCCGATCGGGCCGATCCATCGCGCGGCGCAGATCGGTCACTACGCGGCGGGCGCGATTGTGCTGAAGGTCAATGGCGCGATCAAGCAGAACGCCAACCTGAACCAGATGATCTGGAACGTCGCCGAGCAGGTCAGCAAGCTGTCGCAGGCATTCGAGCTGATGCCCGGCGACATCATCTTCAGCGGGACGCCGGAGAACGTCGGACCGGTGGTGCCCGGTGATGTGATGGAAGGCTTCATCGCCGGCATGCCGACGTTGAATGTGAAGGTGGTGTGAGCTAACCGCCTTGATGCGGATCCGTTCGCGCTGAGGTATCGAAGCGCTGGGCCTTCGATCCGCGAAGCGGACCCTGTCCTGAGGTATCGAAGGATCAGGCCGAACGGAGCGGGGAGCTACGCCGTCCCGCCGACAGTCAACCCGTCGATCCGCAGCGTCGGCTGACCCACACCGACGGGCACGCTCTGGCCTTCCTTGCCGCAAGTGCCGACTCCGGTGTCGAGCTTCATGTCGTTGCCGATCATCGACACGCGCGTGAGCGCATCGGGGCCGTTGCCGATGATCGTCGCGCCCTTCACCGGGTACTGGATTTTTCCATCCTCGACCCAGAACGCTTCGCTGGCCGAGAACACGAACTTGCCGCTCGTGATGTCGACCTGACCGCCGCCGAAGTTGCTCGCGTACAGGCCGCGCTTGAGGCCCGCGATGATCTCTTCCTTGGTCTTGTCGCCGCCGAGCATGTAGGTGTTGGTCATGCGCGGCATCGGCACCGCGGCATAGCTCTCGCGGCGGCCATTGCCGGTCGGCGCGACCTTCATCAGCCGCGCGTTCATCGCGTCTTGGATGTAGCCCTTCAGGATGCCGTCTTCGATCAGCACGTTGCGCTGGGTGGCGTTGCCTTCGTCGTCGACATTGAGCGAGCCGCGCCGATCGGGCAAGGTGCCGTCGTCGAGCACGGTCACGCCTTTGGCGGCGACGCGCTGACCGATGCGGCCCGAGAACGCGCTCGATCCCTTGCGGTTGAAATCGCCTTCGAGGCCGTGACCTATCGCCTCGTGCAGCAAGATGCCGGGCCAGCCGGCGCCGAGCACCACGTTCATTTCGCCGGCCGGCGCGGGCCGCGATTCGAGGTTGGTCAGCGCCGCCTTCACCGCATCGTTGACATAGCTCTCGATGACGCTGTCGTGAAAGTAGCCGAAGCCGAAGCGCCCGCCGCCACCGCCGGTGCCGACCTCGCGCCGCGTCTCGCCGTTGATCGTCTGCTCGGCGATCACGGTCACGGACAGGCGCACCAGCGGGCGCACATCGGCCGCCAGCGTGCCATCGGCGCGCGCGACCATCACGACGTCGTATTCGCCGGCCAGGCCCGCCATCACCTGCGCAATGCGCGGGTCCTTGGCGCGCGCGAGCTTCTCCACCTTCTCGAGCAGCGCGACCTTCTGCGTGCTGTCGAGCGTCGCGATCGGGTCCATCGGCGCGTACAGCATTCGGCTGCCGGCGACGGTGTGCTGTCCGCTTACCTTGACCTTGCGGCTTTGGCCTGCCGCAGCGATCGTTCGCACCGTCTGCGCAGCATCGAGCAAAGCCGCTTCGGAGATGTCGTCGGAGTACGCGAACGCGGTTTTTTCACCGGCCACCGCGCGCACGCCGACGCCTTGGTCGATGCCGAAGCTGCCGCTCTTCACAATCCCTTCCTCGAGGCTCCAGCCTTCGCTGCGCGTGTACTGGAAGTAGAGGTCGGCGTCATCGATGCGGTGCGTCGCAATGGCTTGCAGCGCTTTCGACAGCGAGGCATCGGTGAGGCCGAACGGCTCCAGCAGCAGCGAGCGGGCGATGGCCAACCGTTCGAGAGTAGGTTCGCGCGAGATCATGGCCGAGTCCTCGGGATGGCGACGGACGATTGTAGAAGCGCGCGCTTTAACCGTTCTTTACGAAGGCGCTGTAGGCGACCATGCGCGCGGAGTCGTTGCTGGATGTACGGGCCCGTCAACCTTCAATCTAACGTCCAAACGACAACCGAAAGGAACGACCATGCTGAACTTCAAGACCTTCGCGGTCGGCGCCACAATGGCCATCGCGACCCTCGGCGCATTTGCACAAGCCGCATCCGCACCGCAGACACCACGCGTCGACAAGCGCGAAGCGAATCAACAAAAACGCATCCAGCAAGGCGTGGGCTCGGGCCAGCTCACCGCGAAGGAAACCTACAATCTCGAGCGTGAACAGGCCGCGATCAACAAGGCCGAAGCCAAGGCCAAGTCAGATGGCACCGTGACGAAGCAAGAGCGCAAGCGCCTGGCGAAGATGCAGAACAAGGCGAGCAAAGACATCTATCAGCAAAAGCACGACGCGCAGACGGCGCCGAAGCCGTAAGTCATCTTCGGCGGCTCACCGAGCGAACGCTTCGGTGAGCGCGTCGAACACCCGCTTGACTCGCGGCGTGCTGCGTAGATCGCGGTGCGCCGTGATCCACAACGGCATGCTCGGCACTTTGATGTCGCGCAACACGCGAACGAGATCGGGGCACAGGCGCGCGACGCGCTCCATGCCGACGCCGATGCCCAAGCCCGCCAACACCGCGTGCCACGCGACGATCTGGTTGTCGCAGCGAAACGCGAAGAACTCGCGCGCCACCGGGTATCCGGCGGCGCGAAAGCCGCGCAGCATCTGGTCCGATCGGTCGTAGCCGACCCATTGGTGCTTCAGCATCGTCGCGGCGGTCGGCTTGCCGTTGGCCTCGACGTAGTCGCGATGCGCGTACATGTGCAGCGGCAGCTCGCTCAGCTTGCGCGCGACGAGCACCGACTGGGTCGGCCGCACCATGCGCAGCGCGATGTCGGCCTCGCGCTCCAGCAGGTTCTCCACCGCGTTGGTCGCGACGAGCTCGATCTGGATCTCCGGATGGCTTTGGCGCAGATCACGCAGCACCTCGGGCAGCAGGTAGGCGCTGACCATCTCGCTCGCGGTGAGGCGCACCGTGCCGGCCAGCGAGCGCGATTGACCGGCCGCCGCCAGCGACCACTCTAGCGCGTGCTCGTGCATTCGCAGCGCCGGTAGGCGCAAGGCTTCACCGGCTTCGGTGAGCCGCAGGCCGCGCCGCGTGCGCTCGAACAACGCACTGCCGACCTGCGCTTCGAGCCGCGCCATCTGCCGGCTCAGCGTCGGCTGGCTGCTGCCGAGCTCCTGCGCCGCGCGGGTCAGCGAGCCGTTGTGGGCGACGCTCAGAAAGGCCCGAAGCAAAGCCCAGTCGGGGTCGCTCGGGCGCGCGGTCGTGTTATTCATGACTGAATGATAGACATGCAGCCATTCATCTTCCAGCGGCGGATCCGGCGCCGAACAATGCCGCATCGATTCATTCAGGAGCTCACGATGCCGTCCACCGTCTTGATCCTCGGCGCCGCCGGTCGCATCGGCCACGCCGTCGCACATGCCTTCGCCGACGCCGGCTGGACGGTTCGCGCGCAGTCGCGCAAGCCGCTGCCGGTCGGGTTGGCCGCGCGGCCGCAGATCCAAGCCATGCGCTGCGATGCGCTCGACGCGAAGGCGACCGCCGCGGCCGCCCAGGGCGCCGATGTCGTTGTCAACGCGCTCAATCCGCCGTACACCGAGTGGGAGCGCCTCGCGATGCCGCTCACCGACGCGGCGATCGCCGCGGCGAGCAGCACGGGCGCCTTGTTGATGCTGCCCGGCAGCGTCTACAACTTCGGCCGCGAGCTGCCGCCGCTGCTGACGCCGGCCACGCCCGAGCGCGGCGACGTCCCGAAGGCGCGAATGCGCATCGAGATCGAAGCGCGCATGGCGGCCGCGCCGGGGCTCGACAGCGTAGTCGTTCGCAGCGGAGACTTCTTCGGCGGCACCGAGCGCGGCTCGTGGCTCGATCTCGTGTTGACGACGCGCTTGAAGGCTGGCCGCTTCGTCTACCCGGGCGACCCGGCATTGATTCATCCGTGGGCGTACGTGCCCGATCTCGCGCACGCCTTTGTTCGCGTCGCCGAGCAGCGCGACCGCCTGCAGGGGCACCACCGCTTTCACTTCGCCGGCCACGCCGTCACCGGCGAGCAGATGCGCGAAGCGGTCGAGGCGGTTGCCGGCCGGCCCTTGCGCACCGTCGGCATGCCGTGGGGACTGATCCGCCTGGGCTCGCCGCTGGTGCCGATGTGGCGCGAGGTCGTGCGGATGCGCCACCTCTGGCAGCGGCCGCACCAGCTCGACGACGCCACGCTGCGCTCTCTTATCGGCACGCTGCCGCACACGCCTTTGAAGCAGGCTGTGGCGCAGGCGCGGCGCGATCTGCAACCGGCGGCAGATCAGTCGGCGGCGGCGTCCTTCAGCGCCAACGCGCGCGCATAGAGCGCGTTGCGCGGCGCGCCGCTCAATTCGGCGGCGACAGCGACGGCTTGCTTGAGCGGCAAGGCCGCGAGCAGCGTACGCAGCATCGCGTCGTGGCGCGCCGGCTCATCGTCGGCCGCCGGCGTGTCGAGCGCGTGCACGACGAGGACGAACTCGCCGCGCAGGCGGTTCGCGTCCGCGGCGAGCCAGGCCGGGAGCTGGTCCGCCGGCATCGTCGCGACCGACTCGAATTGCTTGGTCAGCTCGCGGCACAGCGTGATGGTTCGCGTGCCGCAGTGTTGGCGCAGATCGTCGGCCAGTGCCGCGATGCGGTGCGGCGCTTCGAACAGCACCTGCGCCGACGCTGTGGCGGCGAGTGTCTTCAACGCTCGTGTGCGATCCGCACTGCGAGTCGGCAAGAAGCCGACAAACCGAAAGCCGTCGGCATGGGTGTCGCCGGCGACGCTCAGCGCGGCGATCGCGCTGCTTGCGCCGGGGATCGGCACGCTCGGATGGCCGGCATCGCGCACCGCAGCGACGAGCGCTGCGCCGGGGTCGCTGATGGCGGGCGTGCCGGCGTCGCTGACATAGGCCACGCGCTCGCCGCGTGCGAGTCGCGCGAGCACGCTTTGCGCTGCCTCGCGCTCGTTGTGCTCGTGCAGCGCGACGAGCGGCTTGTCGATGCCGAGATGGCGCAACAGCGGTGCGCTGTGGCGCGTGTCCTCGCAGGCGACGGCGTCGACGAGGGCGAGCACATGAATCGCGCGCAGGCTCAAGTCCGTGAGGTTGCCGATCGGCGTCGCGACCACGTACAGCGCAGCTGCGGGATACTGCTGCGCGCCGGCCGCAGCGGCAGCGGCCTGCAACAACAGCGAGGCATTCGAGGTGGTGGTCACGACCAAGGGAATCGGCGATGAAGGCGAGGCACGAGCGTGGGCGCATTTGCAGCGTCACGGCTTGACGCTGGTGCAGCGCAATTATCGGGTCGCTGCCGGACCGCGCTTGCGCGGCGGCGAAGTCGACCTGATTCTGCGCGAGCGCGACGGCACCTTGGTATTCGTCGAAGTGCGCGCGCGCAAGACGGCGGGCTTCGGCGGCGCGGCGGCGAGCGTGACGGTGACCAAACAACGCCGCATCATCCTCGCCGCCCAGCACTACCTGCGCGGCTTCGCGTCGCCGCCGGCATGCCGCTTCGATGTCGTCGCGATCGAGGGCGAGCGCATCGAGTGGTTGCGCGGAGCGTTCGACGCCGGGTGAAACCCTGGCGATGGAACTGAGGTCGCTGGACCATGTCATATGATCCACGCCATGCTTGAACAACGCATTCAGCAACAGTTTTTCGACAGCGCCGATCTCAAATACGCGGCCGCTGAAATCCTCGCCAAACCGATCTCCGACGCCGTCAGTGCGGTCGTGGGTTGCATCACCGGAGGCGGCAAGGTGCTGGCCTGCGGCAACGGCGGGTCGGCGGCTGACGCGCAGCATTTCGCTGCCGAGTTCGTCGGCCGCTTCGAGCGCGAGCGGCCCGGCCTCGCGGCATTGGCACTGACCACCGACACGTCGATCCTGACCGCGGTCGGCAACGACTACGACTTCAACTCGATTTTCTCCAAGCAAGTGCAAGCACTCGGCTCGCCGGGCGACGTGCTGCTCGCCATTTCGACGAGCGGCAACTCGGCCAACGTGCTGGCCGCCGTCGACGTGGCGCATGCCAAGGAGATGACGGTGATCGCGCTGACCGGCCGCGGCGGCGGCAAGCTGCGCGATCAACTCACCGAGACCGACGTGCACATCTGCGTTCCGCACGAGCGCACGGCGCGCATCCAGGAAGTGCATCTGCTGACGCTGCATTGCATCTGCGACGCGGTCGACCTTCAGCTTCTAGGCGAACAGGACAACGCATGACGCCATCGACCCACCGGCCACGATCGTGGCGCTTGTACGCGCTGCTCGGCGCACTGATCTCTTCGGGCGCGCTCAGTGCCTGCGCACCGCTGATCGTCGGCGGCGCGGTGCTCGGCGGCACCTTGATGGTCAGCGACCGCCGCACTTCGGGCACGCAGATCGAAGATCAGGCGATCGAATTGAAGGCGATGAACCGGCTGCACGACCAGCTGGGCGACCGCGGCCATGTCAGCACGACGAGCTACAACCGCATGGTGCTCGTGACCGGCGAAGTGCCGAGCGATGCCGACAAGACCACGGTGGAACAGACCGTGTCGAAGATCGAGAACGTGCGTTCGACGGTCAACGAGGTCGAGGTGAGCGGCGCGCCGTCGTTCGCCAGCCGCTCCAACGACGCGATCATCACGAGCAAAGTCAAAGCGAGCTTCATCGATGCGCGCGATCTGTTCGCCAACACGATCAAGGTCGTGACCGAGCGCGGCACCGTCTACTTGATGGGCATCGTGACCGAGCGCGAGGCGACCCGTGCGGCGGACATCGCACGCGGCGTAAGCGGTGTGCACAAGGTCGTCAAGGTGTTCGAGATCGTCAGCGAAGCCGAGCTCGCCAGCATGTCGAAGACGCGGTGAAAGCGCTCAGCGCAGCCGCTTGATCAGGCTCGACGTGTCCCAGCGGTTGCCGCCCTGCGCCTGCAGGTCGGCGTAGAACTGGTCGACCAGCGCCGTCACCGGCAGGCGCGCGCCGTTGCGCTTGGCTTCGTCGAGCACCAGGCCGAGGTCCTTGCGCATCCAGTCGACGGCGAAGCCGAAATCGAATTTGCCTTCGATCATCGTCGGGCCGCGGTTGTCCATCTGCCAGCTCTGCGCCGCGCCCTTGCCGATGACGCCGAGCACGGCTTTCATGTCGAGGCCGGCTTTCTCGCCGAACACGATCGCTTCGGCGAGGCCTTGCACAAGCCCGGCGATCGCGATCTGGTTCACCATCTTGGCGAGCTGGCCGGCGCCGCTGTCGCCGAGCAGCGTGACGGCTTTCGAATACGCCATCGCGACCGGCTGGATCGCCGCAAACGCGGCAGCATCGCCGCCGCACATCACGGTCAGCATGCCGTTGATCGCGCCGAGATTGCCGCCCGACACCGGCGCGTCGATGAACTGCAGGCCGCGTTCGCGTGCCAGCGCGCTCAGCTCGCGCGCCACCGCCGCCGACGCGGTCGTGTGGTCGACGAAGATCGCGCCGCGCTTCATGCCGGCGAGCGCGCCGGCATCGCCGAGCACGATGCTGCGCAAGTCGTCGTCGTTGCCGACGCAGGCAAAGACGATGTCGGCGCCGTCGGCCGCAGCGCGCGGTGTCGCCGCTGCCTTGCCGCCGTACTCGGTCGTCCACTGCTGCGCCTTCGCCGCGGTCCGGTTGTAGACCGTCACCGCATGACCGGCACGCGCCAGATGGCCGGCCATCGGATGGCCCATCACGCCCAGGCCGAGAAAGGCGACTTTGCGCGGTGCGATCGGTTCGTAGGTCTTGGTGCTCATCAGTACGGCCTCAAGCAAGCAAAAGCGAAGCGTTCATCAAGCAACGCCCCGGGAACCGGCTTTGCCGGGCCCAGGGGTGGCGCCCCTCGGGGGCAGGAGCGCAGCGACTGGGGGGCTAGCTAAACAATCGTCAGGTGTTCCGTGCCCGCGGCCAAGTCGCTGCTGCGCGCGCGATGGCTGTGCAGTTTGATCTGCAGTCGCAAATCGTTGACCGAGTCGGCATTGCGCAGCGCGTCTTCGTAAGTGACCATCTGGTTCTCGTACAGGTCGAACAGACTCTGGTCGAAGGTCTGCATGCCGAGCTCGCGCGAGCGCTTCATGATCTCTTTGATCTCGGCGACCTCGCCCTTGAAGATCAGCTCCGAGATCAGCGGCGTGTTGAGCATGATCTCCACCGCGGCGATGCGCCCCTTGCCTTCCTGGCGCGGCAACAGGCGTTGCGACACCAGCCCCTTCAGGTTCAGCGACAAGTCCATCAACAGTTGCGCGCGCCGATCCTCCGGGAAGAAGTTGATGATGCGGTCGAGCGCCTGATTCGAGCTGTTGGCGTGCAGGGTCGCCATGCACAAGTGGCCGGTCTCGGCGAACTGCACCGCGTGCTCCATCGTTTCGCGGTCGCGGATCTCGCCCATCAGGATCACGTCGGGCGCTTGGCGCAGCGTGTTCTTCAGCGCCTGCCCCCAGCCGTCGGTATCGATGCCGACTTCACGCTGGGTGACGATGCAATTCTTGTGCGGATGAACGAATTCGACCGGGTCCTCGATCGTGATGATGTGGCCGAACGAGTTCTCGTTGCGGAAGTCGACCATCGCCGCCAGCGACGTGCTCTTGCCCGAGCCGGTCGCGCCGACGAAGATCACGAGACCGCGCTTGCTGGTCGCGACGTCCTTGAGGATTTGCGGCAGCGCCAGGCTGTCGATGGTCGGCAAGGTCTGCGGGATCGTGCGCATGACCAGCCCCACGTTGCCTTGCTGCACGAAGGCGTTGACGCGGAAGCGACCGATGCCCTGCGGCGAGATTGCGAAATTGCATTCCTTCGTGCGCTCGAACTCGGCCGCCTGCTTGTCGTTCATCACCGCCCGCGTCAGCGCGAGCGTGTGCTGGCCGGTCAGCGGCTGCGGCGACACTTTGGTGACCTTGCCGTCGACCTTGATCGCCGGCGGAAAGTCGGCGGTGAGGAAGAGGTCGGAGCCGTTGCGCGAGACCATCAGGCGCAGCAGATCGTTGACGAATTTCGATGCCTGGTCCCGTTCCATACTGCGTCCTTTGAAGGAGGTGTCAGTTCAATTCTGCGACAGCAAGGCGCTCAGCCGCGCGCTCACTTGGCGCAGCCGCAGCGACAGCCGGCGCGACAGCGAAGCCAGCAGCGCAACGCCGAGCCGCGGCTCGTGCGTGATCATCTCGTCCAGCCGCTGCACATCGACAACGGCCAGGGTGCAAGGCGTGAGTGTGACGCAAGACGAGAAGCGCGCGCCGGCGTCGAGCAGCGACATCTCGCCCAGCATGTCGCCGGCGTGCGCCTCGGCCAGCCGAGCCCGTCCGCCCCACGGCTGCACCCGGTCGACCGACAAGTTGCCGTCGAGAACGATAAGCATGTAGTCGCCGAGCTCGTCCTGGGCGATCACTTCCTCGGCCGCACGCACGCGAACGAATTCGAGGTACTGGCTCATGCGCAGCAGCTCGTCGGCTTTGAGTGCGACGACCTGGCGGTCGCTGCCCCACAGCTGGGCGAACAACTCGGCTGCCTGCTGGCGATCGGCCGGCTCGGCGCTGACCTTCAGGGCGCGCTCGCGCCAGGTGGTGCGGATCTGCGCTTCTTCGGGCGGCTCGACAAGCATCGATGAAAAGAACGCCGAGTCCTCGACTGTCGCCGCCGCGTCGTGAGGCGCGCCGCGTTTGATTCGATTCAGCAAGCGCTTCACGGCGGCTCGATCGTTCGCGGGCCGCTCGGGTCACCCGGGGAAGTTCTCCGGGAACTTGGATTTGCCGCGTGCTTCGAGCGGCGAAATGATGTTGCGGCGGACCAGGTCGGTGAGGTTCTGATCGAGCGTCTGCATGCCCATGCTGTTGCCGGTCTGGATCGACGAATACATATGCGCGACCTTGTTCTCGCGGATCAGATTGCGGATGGCGGCGGTGCCCAGCATGATCTCGTGCGCTGCGACGCGGCCGGTCCCGTCCTTCAGCTTGCAAAGCGTCTGCGAGATCACCGCGACGAGCGACTCCGACAGCATCGCGCGAACCATCTCCTTCTCGGCCGCGGGGAACACGTCGACGATGCGGTCCACCGTCTTGGCGGCGCTCGACGTGTGCAAGGTGCCGAACACCAGGTGACCCGTCTCGGCCGCGGTGAGCGCGAGGCGGATCGTCTCCAGGTCGCGCATTTCGCCGACCAGGATCGCGTCCGGGTCCTCGCGCAGCGCCGAGCGCAGCGCGTTGGCGAAGCTCAGCGTATGCGGGCCGACCTCGCGCTGGTTGATCAGGCACTTCTTCGACTCGTGGACGAACTCGATCGGGTCTTCGACCGTCAGCACGTGGCCGTATTCGTTTTCGTTCAGGTGGTTGACCATCGCCGCGAGCGTGGTCGACTTGCCCGAGCCGGTGGGGCCGGTGCACAGCACCATGCCGCGCGGCTTCAACGAGAGCTCGGCGAACACCTTCGGCGTGGCGAGCTGCTCGAGCGTGAGGATCTTCGACGGAATCGTGCGGAACACCGCGCCCGACCCGCGGTTCTGGTTGAAC
>VBCQ01000256.1 GCA_005882155.1 Betaproteobacteria bacterium | reverse complement strand
CGTGCCGCTGTCGCCGAACGGGCCCGAGAGAAATCCTTCGGCCTCCTTGCGGCCGTAGTCGCCGAACAAGAGGCCGAACTGGCCGCGGAAGGCATCGGTCGGCGTCGCCGAGATCAGGTTGATCGCGCCGCCGGTCGCGTTCCTGCCGTACAGCGCACCTTGCGGGCCGCGCAACACTTCGACGCGCTGCAGGTCGAACAGGCTCGCGTTCGAGCTCGTCATGTCGGAGATGTAGGCGCCGTCGGTGTACAGCGCGACGCCCGGGTCACCGCCGGCGGTGAAGAAGACGTTGCCGATGCCGCGGATGAAAATTTGCGTCGCGTCGCGGTTGCTCGTGAAGCTGACGTTCGGCACCGCGTCGGCGACATGGGCAAGCCCACTCGACCCGCGCTCCTTCAGCTTGCTGCCGTTCAGCACGGTGATCGCGTCGGGTGTCATCTCGAGCGCAGTCTCACGCTTTTCTGCCGTGATCATCACGCGCTCGAGCTGCTCGGTCGGCGCGCCGTTCTCGGCTGGCGCAGATGCCTTCGGCGCCGACGCCGCAGCCTGCGGGGCGGGTGCTGCGGCGGGCGCGGCGGTCTGCGCCACGGCGACGCCGCCAGCTCCCATCAGGATGCCGGCGAGCCAGGCTTGAGTGACGTAGTTCAGACCGTGCGAGGGCTTGCGGTTCATCGATGTCTCCTTCGGCGTTTTCGGGTGAGGTCTCGCGGCTTGTTCCGTTTCACGGAATATGATTCCGATTTAAGAACAATGTAATCGGCGGCCGCGAAGGTGTCAACACGGTGTTGACCCGACGTGCTTTGTTGGAGAGGGCGTTGGGGGAATGAGCCGCGACGGCTCGGCTTGTCGCGCGGGACTTCGACAGGCTCAGTGCGAACGGGGATGGGGTGGGTGCGAACGGGGCTCATCCCGTTCGGGCTGACCCTTCGACGCGCTCAGGACAGGGTTCGCTGCGCGAATCGAAGCCCTCAGCAAACACAAGCCCACCCGTTCGGACTGAGCCTGTCGAAGTCCCGCTCAGAGAATCGCGAAAATCAGCTGGCTCAACCCGCGTTGCGAATCGCGTCGCGAAGCATCTGCCCCACCTGCGGCCGATCCTTGAACGGATCGCTCGGGTTGCGCTTTTGCATGATGTCTTCGAGCCGCGTCTGCACCGCGCCGATCGCGTGCGGGTGGCTGAAGACGTAGAAGCGCTCCTCCGCCATCGCATCGAAAACGAATTGCGCGACCTGTGCCGCGCTCACCTTGCCGGAACTGATCGCCTTGTCACCCATCGCTTTCGCGATCAGCTGGCTCGCTGTCGGCTTCGCATCGTCGATCAGCTCCGCCGGGCGGTTGCGATCCGACGTGTGAATTCCGGTCGGAACGAAGAACGGGCACAGCACCGAGCAATGGATCTGCGTCGTGACCAGCGCGAGGTCCTGATACAGCGACTCGCTCATCGCGACGACGCCATGCTTGGTCACGTTGTAGATGCCCGAGTTCGGCATGTTCACGAGGCCGGCCATCGAGGCGGTGTTGACGATGTGACCTTCGTAGGACGGATCCTTCTTCGCGGCCTCGATCATCATCGGCGTGAAGACGCGCACGCCGTGCGCGACGCCCATCAGATTGACGCCGACGATCCACTCCCAGTCCTTCAGCGTCTGTTCCCAGATCAGCCCGCCGCCCGCGACCCCGGCGTTGTTGAAGACGAAGTGCGGCGCGCCGAAGCGCTCGAAGGTCGCTGCGCCCATCGCTTCGACTTCGGACGCTCTCGCGACATCGAGTCTGCAAGCCAGCACCTGTGCACCGAGCGCTTCGATCTCGGCGACCGCCTTGTCGAG
>VBCQ01000255.1 GCA_005882155.1 Betaproteobacteria bacterium | reverse complement strand
GCGCCTTGATATCGACGTCGCATTGCGCGCGCTGCGCGGTGAGTTGGGCACGCGCCTGCGCGGCACTGGCGCGCGACAGCGCTTCGTTGGCGGGCGACTGGAAGCCGGCCTTGGCGCTCAGCGCGGTCAGGCGCGCCGTCTCGCCGCGCGAGGCCGCGTCGGTCTCGCTTTGCAGCACTTGCGCTTCGCAGGCGCGCAAGGCCACGTAGCTCGTCGCGACCTCGGCAGCGAGCGACACGCGAGCCTCGTGCCACGCGGCCTGCGCGAGCGCGACTCGTGCCTGCGCCGCATCGCGCGCGGCGCGGCGGGCGCCGAACAAGTCGATCTCCCACGACGCCTGCGCGGTGGCTGAGGCCAGCGTGCCGAGCGGCGTGACGAAGTCCTGCCGGCCGCGTACGGCACGCGCATCGGCGTTCACGCTCGGCACCAGCGCGGCGCTCGCCGCGACGCGGGTCGCGCGTGCCTGCGCGATGCGCGCGCCGGCGTCGGCGAGCGTCGGACTCACGGTCTGCGCGTCGGCGATCAGCTGGCTCAACAGCGGGTCGTCGAACTGCCGCCACCAGCGGCCGAGGTCGCTCAGCTGGCCGTTGTGCGGCAAGGGCGCTTGCCACTGCGCCGGCGCGTCGATCGCAAGCGCCGCGGCGGGATCGACTGGGCGCGTGGCGCAGCCGGCCAGTGCAACGAGCGCGAGCATGACAGCGGTGGATCGCATCGGACTCCCTTCGGCTTTCTTCGCGAAAACGGGACACTAGCAAAAGCAGCCGATCATTGCATCGCAGCAAGGTCTTTTCCCGCGGTGCCGCTACAGTCGGTGACGCCGAATGACGGAAGGACCGATGAACCACAACCTTTACGAACCGCCTCAAGCCGATCTCGAGACGCGATCGATGCGGCCGCGCCAGCCCGGCTCGCTGGTCAAGGCGCTGCTGACCGGGACCGGCATCGAGATCGTCGGCACGCTGCTCGTCGCGCTCGGCGTCGGTGTCGTCTACGCGCTGCTGCTGCGACCCGATGGCGTGTCGGCCGAAGAGGCGGCCAAGGCCTTCGATCCGCTGTCACCGATCGGGCTGATCGGCGGCGCGCTCGGCTTGCTCGTGTCGGTCTTTGCCGGCTACGCCTGCGCGGCGATCGCCAACCGCGACGACTACAAGCCGTCGTACGCGATGGCGGCGATCTCGCTCGGCCTCGGGCTGCTGATGGATGCGGGCCAGTCTTCGCCGCTGACGCTGCTGCTGCTCAGCGCACTGACGGTGGGCGCGGTGCTGCTCGGCAGTTGGCTGCACCTGCGCGACCCGAAATCCGACTGATCAGAGCGGCAGGCTCGCCTGCATCGCGTCATGCGGCCGTTGCGTCGTGCTTACCGGCATGCGGCGCATCAGCACCGCATGCGGCACGTAGCCGCGCGACTCGAGACACCAGCCTTCGGTCGCCTGCGCATCGCTGACCCGCTCGACGCGCAAGCTGCCGAGCTTGCGCGCGGTGGCCTTGGCGACAACGGTCTCGCATTGCTCGGGCGTCAGGCCTTGCGCAAAAGCGATCCAGCGTTGGCGCACCAGCGGGCTGCGCCACGCGTCTTCGACCGCCCAGCGCGCGCGCTGCGCATCGTTGCTCCGGCCGGCTTCGAGAACACGCGGCAGCAATGCGTGAAAGAAGGTCTGGAACGCGCGCCGCGCCGGCTTGCCCGGCAGCAGCGCTTCGAGCCGGCTGACGCGATGGCTCCAGCCCGGCGCGAGGAGCTGTTGGCTGACGAAGGCCTGCAGCGCCTGCACCGGGTTGAACAGGCGCAGCCGGTTCGGCGGCAGCACCAGCAGCGGCAGCCGGCATGCCTCGTCATGCGGCAGCGGCTCGACGAAGCTGCACAGCACCGCGACGCGCGACCATTGCGCGGCGCTCAAGCCGGCGATGCCACCGAGCGCGCCGGCTTCGATCTGCTTGACGAATTGCAGCGCATCGCGAAAGCCATACGCCGCTTTCGCGTGGTTGGCCTTCGTGCTCATCACGGCGAGGTTGCCGGCGGCGTAGCCGGCGTCGTTGCGCACGCGGTCGATCGATGCGTCGGTATTCTCGAGCGTCGCGCTGCTGAGCTCGACGCGGGTGATCGGACAGTGGCTCACGTCGAGCTGCTGCAGATAGTGCGGCGTCACCTGCACCAGCTCGACGCTGCGCCCGCGCAGCCAGGCATGCAGCCGCAGCTGCAGCCATTTGCGAACGCTGCGCGTCGGCGGCAACGTGCGCAAGCCGAAGGCGGCGACGCCGGCGAGCAATCCGTTGCGCAGCGGCGAAGGCTCTTGCGCGTACGGTGCCGGCGGCACAAGGCGGTAGTGGGCGTAGTCCCAACCGAGCTCGAAGCCGATGTGCTCGTGCGCGGTGACAGTGGGCGAGGTGAACAGTTCGGTGGTCATGACGGGCTCCTTTGGCTCGCTGCGATCTGCGGCGATGCAGCGAGTCTGGCGAGCCACTGGCTCATGGCGTGAGCCACCCGCGTTAAGCTCACCGCCTATGGATCGAACGGAGCGCTTCTACAAAATCGAGCTGCTGCTGCGCAGTCGCGGCTGCGTCGGCTTCGATGCGCTGCGCGACGAGCTCGCGGTGTCGCCGGCGACGCTCAAGCGCGACCTGCAATACCTTCGCGACCGCTTGAACGCACCGATCGTCTACGACCGCTACGACAACGGCTACCGCTTCGAAGCGGCCGCCGCTGACTCGAAGGCGCCGCGCCACGAGCTGCCCGGCGTCTGGTTCAGCGAAAAGGAAATTCACGCGCTGCTGACGATGCACCAGCTGCTCGGCGGTCTCGACGACGACGGCGTGCTGTCGCGCCATCTGCAGCCGATGATGGACAAGTTGCAAGGCATGCTCGGCGCCGATGCGAGCGAAGCGCGCGAGCTGATGCGCCGCGTGAAGGTCATCTCGACCGCGCGGCGGCGCGTGCCGAGCCGCCACTTCGAGCTGCTGGGCAGCGCGCTCACGCAGCGCAAGCGCGTCTGGCTGCGCTACTTCAAGCGCAGCGACCGCAGCGTCAGCGAGCGCGAGGTCTCGCCGCAGCGGCTCGTGAATCACCGCAACACCTGGTACCTCGACGCGTGGTGCCATGCGAGCGACGGCCTGCGCCGGTTTTCGCTCGACGCGATTCAGCAAGCCAGGCCACTGGCCGCGAAGGCGCGCCATGTCGCGGTGAAGGACCTCGAAGCCGAGCTCGACGCCGGCTACGGCATCTACGGGGGCGGCGCGAAGCTGAAATGGGCCAGCCTCGTCTTCAACGCCGACGCGGCGCAATGGGTCGCCAACGAGGAGTGGCATTCGCTGCAAAAGTCGCGCTGGCTCGACGATGGCCGCTACGAATTGCAGGTGCCGTACAGCGACCCGACCGAGCTCGCGATGGACATCCTGCGCCATGGCGACAGCGTCGTGGTGGCGGGCGACAAGACCCTGGCCGCCGAGATCCGCCGGCGCCTCGTGAAAGCCGCCGCGTTGTACGCTTGAGCACCCGATGAAGGAGCACCGAATGAAAGCGAGCTGGAACGGCGTCGTCGTCGCCGAGAGCGACGATACCGTGGTCGTCGAAGGCAACCACTACTTCCCCGAGAGCAGCTTGAAGCGCGAGTACGTCAGCTTCAGCAACCACCGCAGCATGTGCCACTGGGGTACTACCCGAACCCGAGCGAAGCGGCCCAGCAGATCAAGGGCCGCGTTGCGTTCTGGAAGGGCGTCACGGTGGAGTAGGTGTTGGCCCCCCAGTCGCTTCGCTCCTGCCCCCAAGGGGCGCAGGCCGTCCCTTGGGGCGGCCCGGCGGGAGGCCTGGGCTTGAGAGACCCGTTCGCTGCGCTCACTGGGTCGTGACTACCGTATTGACCATCGTCCATCGGCGTCGCTTGAGAGACGTCTGGCGCTCGGCCGGCTGGCCGTGCCACGACATGGTCGAAGTCGAGCTGCTTGATGCCGGGCTGCTCGAGCGGGTGCGCCAGCCGAGCGGCCACGAGACGCTGCGCGTGACCGACGCCGGCGTCGCGTGCATCGCCGAGACGCTGCAGCGCAACCGCGCGACACGCGATGCGCACGAGTCGCTGGTCGAGCGGGTCGCGCGCGAGATGACCCGCAACGGACGCATCGCTTGGCGCGGCTTGAGCTTGCGCGCGAAGGTCGGCGACGCGTGGGCAATGGCGATGCCCGACGTGTTCTCGATCCGCAACACGAGCGTCGAGGATTACCTCGAGCCGGTGGTGCACGAGATCAAGGTGCGCCGCGCCGACTTGCTCGCCGACCTGAAGCGCGAGGCCAAGCGCGCTGCCTACCTGCAGCTGTGCGGCGAGTGCTGGTACGTCATTCGCGACGGCATCGCGCAAGCCGACGAGATTCCGAGCGAGTGCGGCGTGCTGGTCGCCAGCGACAGCGCGCTGGAGGTGGCGCGGCCGGCGCCGAGGCGCGCGATGCGCATGCCGTTCCAGGCCTGGATGGTGCTCGCACGGTCGACGCCGCTGGCCGGCTGGCACAGCGATGAATCGCAGGGCTGGCTCGGTGCGCCTATCGCTCCGTGAGCGTCAGTCGCAGCACGAGGGCGACGACGAGGGCAATCGCGAGACCGACATCGATGCGCATCACCTGGCGCAGCGCCGGGCTCAAGCTCTGGGCCTGGACGGCGAGTGCCGCGAAGCCCGCAGTGCTCGCCAATGCGATTGCCAGGGCCCAGATCTGCAAGGGCGGTGACCACGCGGCATGAAGCGCAAACGCGCCGAGCAGGCCGAACAGCAGCGCGCGATGGCGCATCAGCAGCAGCAGCGAGGGGTCGGCGAGCGTGACGCCGTACAGGCCCGCGAGCCGCTCGGCGCCGAGCACGCCGACGGCCGGCAGCAGATGGACGAGGCCGGCGACGAGCAGCACGGCGGTGACGACGGTGGGGGCGATCTTCATGCGCCGGAGTTTGCGGATTAGGCGTCGCGTGGGCAATGACCTGTGAGGTCATGGCACCAAGGTCGGCGCGCCAGCATGGGGATCGCTTTCGAGGCACCATCGAGGTCAACAGCGCTGTTCGCCACATGCCCTCACGTTCCGACACCCTGACCGCGGTCCTGCCGGCCGAATCGCTGGCGCTTCGATACCGTGCCCGCCAGC
>VBCQ01000253.1 GCA_005882155.1 Betaproteobacteria bacterium | reverse complement strand
AACGATTCAATCGACTGCGATCGATTCACGCACTGGCCTGCGGAGCGGGACGGTGTGCGTGTCGCCGAGTCGTCGCTGCGCATCGGCGGGATGCACTGCGCGGCGTGCGCGACGACGATCGAGCAGGCGCTGTCGCGGGTCGATGGCGTGGTCGATGCGCGCGTCAGTGCCGCCGCGCAGTACGCCCTCGTGCGCTGGGACCCGGCGCGCACTCGAGCTTCGGCATTGGCGAATGCGGTGACGGCGCTGGGCTACGACGCCGTGCCCGACACGGCGGCGGGTGCGCGTGCGCTGCGCCGGCGCGAGGCCCGCGTGGCGCTGTGGCGGCTGTTCGTGGCCGCGCTGTGCGCGATGCAGGTCATGATGCTGGCGACGCCGTCTTACGTCAGCGCGCCCGGCGAGCTGTCGAGCGACCTCGCGCAATTGCTGGCCTGGGGCAGCTGGCTGCTGACCTTGCCGGTCATGGTGTTCTCGGCGGCGCCGTTCTTCATCGGCGCATGGCGATCCATTTCGCAGCGGCGCATCGGCATGGACGTGCCGGTCGCGCTCGGCATTGCGGTCGCGTTCGTCGCGAGCAGCGGTGCCGCCTTCGACCCGGCGGGCGTGTTCGGCCACGAGGTCTATTTCGACTCGCTGACGATGTTCATCGCGTTTCTGCTCGGTGGACGCTACCTCGAAATGCGGGCCCGCCATCGCGCCGCGATCTCGCTCGAAAACACGCTGGGTTCCTTGCCGCAGACGGTGATGCGCGTGGCGGCCGATGGCAGCGTCGAATCGGTCAGCGCGCAGCAGTTGCTGCGCGGCGACATCGTTCGCGTGCCGGTCGGGCAGGCGTTCGCGGCGGACGGGATCTTGACGCAGGGCCGCACGCAAGCCGACGAGTCGCTGTTGAGCGGCGAGTCGATTCCGCTGACGAAGAACGTCGGCGACCCCGTCATTGCGGGCAGCACCAATCTGCTGGCGCCGGTGTTGATGCGCGTCGAGCGGCTCGGCGCCGACACCCGCTACGAGGCGATCGTCGCATTGATGCGCAGGGCACAGACGCAGCGCCCGGCCAGCGTCGCCGCCGCCGATCGCTGGGCCACGCCGTTTCTCTGGGCCGTGCTGTTGCTGGCCGGTGGCGCTGCCGCCTTCTGGAGCGCCATCGACCCGGCGCGCGCGGTGTGGGTCGCGGTATCAGTGCTGATCGTGACCTGCCCTTGTGCGCTGTCGCTCGCCGCGCCGTCGGCGATGCTCGCCGCCACCAGCGCGATGGCGCGGCGCGGCGTGCTGCTGCGTCGTCTGCAAGCGATCGAAGGTCTCACGCGCATGCAAACGCTGTTCATCGACAAGACCGGCACGCTGACCGAAGCGACGCTGCGCTCGGTTCAGCTGCAGTGCGTCAATGCCGACTGCAGTTGCAGCGACGCGGATCTGCGGCGCATCGCGGCGTCGCTCGGCGGATGGTCGACGCATCCGCTCGCCAGGATGCTCGCCGCATCGACCGAACGCGCGACGATCGAATGGCGCGATGTCGTCGAGGTCGCAGGCCGCGGCATGCAAGGCACGGCGAGCGATGGCGCCGTCTGGCGACTCGGCGCTGCGTCGTGGGCAGGCACGACGGGGCTCGCCGACATCGACTCGAACGCTGCGAGCTGGCTGAGCCGGGACGGAGTCTGCGTCGCCCGCTTCAGCATCGAAGACAGTCTGCGTGCCGATGCCGCTCAGGCCGTGCGCGCGCTGCAGGCCGATGGCGTGCGCATCGCGCTGATTTCGGGCGACGACCCACGCCGCGTCGACCGCATCGGCCGCTCGCTCGGTGTCGATGATTGCGCAGGTGGGCTGTCGCCCGAAGGCAAACTGTCCGTGCTGCGAGCCGCCCAACAGCGCGGCGAAATCGTCGCGATGGTCGGCGACGGCATCAACGATGCGCCGGTGCTCGCGCAAGCCGACGTGTCGCTCGCGATGGGCGAGGGCGCACTGGTGGCGCGCACGCAGGCCGACGGCGTATTGATCTCCAACAAGCTCGACGACCTGGTGCGCGCCCGCGCGCTGGCCCGCAAGACCTTGCGCGTCGTGCGGCAGAACATCGCCTGGGCAGCCGGCTACAACGCGGCCTGCGTGCCGCTCGCGCTCGTCGGCTGGTTGCCACCGTGGGCCGCGGGCCTCGGAATGGCGACGAGTTCGCTCGTCGTCGTGCTGAACTCATTGAGGCTCGCTAGGGATTAGGCGATGGACATCCTCTACCTGCTGATCCCGCTGTCGGCCGTGCTCGTGCTCGCAATCCTCGGCGTATTCGCCTGGGCATTGCACGGCGGACAGTTCGACGATCTCGAGCAGCACGGCGAGCAGATTCTCGACGCCGACAACGGCGCGTTTGATCGACATCAAGACCGCTAAGCGCCCGCCATCGAAAAATCCGTTGTCGTCGTTGGCAGGGAAGAACGGAGGTCTCGGATGGTTGCGAATGCGCAAGTGGCTGCGCCGGTGAGCTACACCGATGATCCCGTGCGCGGCTTTGCGCTCGCCGCCGTGCTGTGGGGCGTCGTCGGCATGCTGGTCGGCGTGCTCATCGCCGCGCAGCTGGCCTTTCCCGATCTCACCTACGGCATTCCGT
>VBCQ01000041.1 GCA_005882155.1 Betaproteobacteria bacterium | reverse complement strand
CGTCTTTCCACAGCGCGTTGAACTCCTGCGCGACGTTGGTCGCGGCGACGAAGGCTTCAGCCAGCGTCATCACGCGCGGGCCGATGACGAAAGCACCGTCGTCTTGGCGGCGCAGATAGCCGAACGACACCAGCGTGCTGCACAGCCCATGCACGCTGCTCTTCGGCAACGCGAGCTCGCTCGCCAGCTTGCCGAGGCTCATCGGCTGGCGCCGCTCGGCGAGCGTGTCGAGCACGGTCAGCGCACGCGTCACCGCCGGCACCAGCGCCGGGCTGTCGGCCTGGCGCGGGAGCGGTGTCGAGGGGCGTGACTTGGCGAGCATCGGGGGTTCAGAGATCAGATCCGGCCGTTCAGCTGGCTGAACGTCGTTCATCTAACAGAACGCAAGTCTAGGAAGCGAAGTCGCGTTTGTCACCCGCAAAAAACGGGTTTGCGGGAAAGTCCCATGCGGGTTTTTGCGGGGGCTCGCTGAACAAACCCCGTTCGGCCTGAGCCTGTCGAAGCCCTTCGACAAGCTCAGGTCCTTCGACAGGCTCAGGATGCACGGGCCCTTCGACAAGCTCAGGTCCTTCGACAGGCTCAGGATGCACGGGCCCTTCGACAAGCTCAGGGCGAACGGGAGTCGACTAAGCCGCGACGCCTTCAGTCTTCATCGCCGCCGAGCGCGGCGTGCAGATCGCCCCGACGAGCCACAGGCCGGCGATGATGCCGAGCGCGGCGGCAAGCTGCTGCGTGAGCGTCAGCGTGTGCGAGAACCAGAGAAACGCCGTCGTCGCATTCAGCAGCAGCACGAACAAGATGCCAGCGGTCCACATCGCGGCGCGCGACAGCGGCGGGTTGTAGAGCTGCACCTGGCGGATGTCGAACGCCGGCTTGGGCCAGCGCGCCGCCACGTCAGCAGGGCGCCAGCCGGGGTGCATGAACCAGACGCGCAGCTTGTCGGACCAGCGCTTCGCGCGCCATGCGTCCTTCGCCATGTCGGCGTAGTTCTGCAGATTGGCCCAGACCGGGTTCCAGCTGCGCAGCGGGCCGCGCGTGCCGTAGATGCAAGGCTCGGCATCGTCTTCTTCTTCGAAGCTGCGGAACAAGCGATCCCAGACGATCAGGATGCCCCCGTAGTTGCGGTCGAGGTACTTGTCGTTGACGGCGTGATGGACGCGGTGATTGCTCGGCGCGCAGAACCAGCGGTCGAACCAGCCAAGGCGTCCGATCTGCTGCGTGTGGACCCAGTACTGGTACAGCAGGTCGATCAGCGCGACCGTGCCGAACACGAGCGGCGGAACGCCGAGCAGCGCCATCGGCAAGTAGAAGATCCAGTCGCCGACCCAGCCGGTCGAGGTCTGCCGCAACGCGGTCGAGAGGTTGTAGTCCTCGCTTTGGTGGTGCACCACGTGAGCGGCCCAGAACAGCGCGACGGTATGTCCGAAGCGGTGGCGCCAGTAGTAGCACAGGTCGTAGAACAGCAGGCCGAAGAGCCAGACCCACAGCGCGTTGCTCGGCAGCTGCCACAGTGCCAGATGGGCGAACACCAGCGTGTAGATACCGATGTTCATCAGCTTGCTGAACACGCCGATGAGCTGGCTCATGATGCCAAGCCCGATGCTGTTGAGCGCGTCATTGAGGCGATAAGTGTTCTTGCCGCGCTTGAGTCCAACAAGAAACTCCACGCCGATCAGCAGCAGGAACACCGGGGTCGCGAGGACGATGATTTGCGGTCCGGTCATGGCCGCGATGATCGCGCGGATGAACTCACCACGGTAGAGGGCGGACCCGGCTTAACGCACGGCACCGCGCGCATCGATCGTCCACACCGCCTCGACACTGCCGTGCGCGAGCCCGCCGCGCACCGCGACGTAGTGATCGTGCAGGTTCACCGTCGGATCGCAGTGGCCGGGGACGAGCCACACCGTATCGCCGAGCGCGGGCAGCGCTTCGCGGTGCGCTCGCAGGATTCCGTGCTCGTCGCCGCCGTTGGCGTACTCGGAATCCAAGCCCCAGACGCGCGGCAGACCCGAATCGATCGCATGTGCCTTGTGGCCGGCATCGACGACCGCATGCGAATGGCCGCGGCTCATCACCTGGCTCTTGACGAACAGCGCCTGCTCGAACGCCGGTGCATGCGGCGTCGGCTCGTTGTCGGCGTAGTCGCGGTCCATGAACAAGTAGCTGCCGGCCTGCAGCTCGCCGAGCACGCCGGCCGCCGCTTCGATCGCGAAGCTGCCGGTGCCGGCGCCGGTGACGAGCGGGCAGACGATGCCCGCGCCGCTGATTGCCGCCTGCGCACTGCGCGCCAGACTGACTGCATGGCGCACCGCCGCCTCACGCTCCGCCACCGTGCGCAAGTGCTGCGCGCGGCCGTGATAGGCCTGCACGCCGGCGAAGCGCAAGCCATGCGAGACGACTTGCTGGGCGAGCGCGCCGGCCGCGGTGGGCGCGACGCCGCAGCGGCCTTGGCCGACGTCGATCTCGACGAACACTTCGACCATGCTGCCGGCAAGCTTCAACGCGGCCGCGAGGCGTTCGATGCCGAGCGACGAATCGACCGCGATCGCGAGCCGGATTCGCTTCGCCAATTCCGCCACGCGCTCGAGCTTGGCCGGCGCGATGACTTCGTTGCTGATGAAGATGTCGGCGATGCCGCCGTCGGCCAGCGCCTCGGCCTCGCTCGTCTTCTGCACGCAGACGCCGACCGCACCGGCGCCGATCTGGAGCCGCGCGATCGCGGCGCTCTTGTGCATCTTCGCGTGCGGCCGCAAGCGAATGCCGTGGGTGCGGGCGAACTCGGCCATGCGCGCGAGGTTGCGCTCCATCGCGTCGAGGTCGATGACGAGTGCCGGCGTATCGATCGCATCGACGCCATCGCCGATTTGCGCTGCCGCAGTCATCGTGATGTCAGGCCGCGTTGCCGACCCGGTCGTTGGTCTCGTCGAGCGCCGTGTCGTCGAGATGGAAGGTGTCGCTCCAGCCGACCAGCGTGAAATTGCCGGCGCAAAAGAGCAGCCGATTGATGCTCGCATTGCCGAGCTGCCACGAGCGCGGGGCATGCAGGCTGATGCGCGACGCAGCGCGATACAGGCAATCCATCACCCCGCCATGCGCAATCATCGCGACCGTCTGGCCGGGGTGCGCCGCTGCGATGCGCGTTGCCGCGGCGACACAGCGGGCATAGAACTGGCGCAGCGATTCGCCACGAGCCGGTGCGAAGTCGAGGTCGCGCTGGCGCCAGCGCTCGCTCTCCTGCGGCCAGCGCTGCTGAATCTCTTTCCAGGTGAAGCCTTCGAATTCGCCGAAGTGGCGCTCGCGCAGGCCGCTGTCGGTGACGATGGGCTGGCCGCTTTCCGTCGCGACGGCTTGCGCGGTTTCGTAGGCGCGCGCGAGGTCGCTCGCGTAGACCGCGTCGATGCGCTCGTCGGCCACCGCACGCCCCAGGCGCTGTGCCTGCCAGCGGCCGGTGTCGTTCAATGGCACATCGAGCTGTCCCTGGATCCGCGTGTCGACGTTCCAGGCCGTTTCCCCATGGCGGATGGCGAGGATGCGGGTGGCGTGGTCGAGCATCGGTCAGCTGCTCAAGCGCCGGTTCAGCGTGTAGGTGCCCGACAGCGTCGCTTCGCCGAGCACATGCGGGTAGATCGCCTGACGCACCTGCGGGCCGGTGAACGTGCCTTCGACCGGGGCGCGTGCGACGGCGAGTGCATACAACGTGAACACGTAGTGGTGCACCAGCGAGTCGTTGAACGGCGGGAACGGCCCGTCGTAGCCGTAGTAGTCGCCCGCCATTTCGGCGTCGGCCGCGAACCAACCGGTGTAGTCGTTGAGGCCATGGCGCGCGCCGTGCAGCGTTGCCGGGCCGAGCTTGCCGCGCGGCGTGAAGCCGCGGCTGAATTCGCCTTCGGCGATCTCCGATAGGCTCGCCGGCAGGTCGACGACGACCCAGTGGAAGAAGTCGACGCGCGGCAGGTCGGCCGGCACTTCGCGGTCGCTTTGGTTCACGTCGTCACCGCGGCTCGGCACATCGAAGTCGTGGCAGATCAGCGCCAGCGACTGCGTTCCCGCGGGCACCTCGCTCCACGCCAGATGCGGATTCAGGTTGTCGGAGAACGTCACGCCGCTCGCTCCCGGCTGCAGCTTGCCGGCGGCGTACTTCGGCGGAATTCGCTCGCCGTTGATCCAGCTGTCGCTCCAGATCTTCATGATCGCGATTCCTCAAACACCCCAGACGATTTCTTTGCCGGCCGCATGCGAGCGCTTCATCATCTCGACCAGCGGCCAGGCGCGCTGGCGCAGGCTGACGCGCTCGCGCGGCGGCAGCGCTTCGCCGGCCGCTTCGGCCTCGGCCTCGGCTTGCTTGCGTGCCGCTTCGTCGGCGCTGATGGCGCGCTCGATCGCGGCCATCGCCTGCGGCATCGCCGCCGGCTCGATGATGCCCTTGGCCGCCGGGTCCTTGCCGATCAGGCGCAGCACCTGGTCGCCGCTCGGCCCCATCATGATCACGTCGCCGGCGGCCTTGGACTTGAACTTGTAGATCATCGGTACATGTACGACCGGTTGAACGGATAGTCCGATTGTGCCCCGGGCATCACGCCGTCCGACACCTTGCCGCTGGGACGTGACGCGAGCATCTGGTACAGCGAGATCCAGCCCTGCTCGAAGCACATCGCACTGCCTGCGAGGTAGAGCCGGTAGGCGCGAACGACGCTCTCGCGCGTGGTTTGTCGTGCTTCATCGAGCTTGGCTTCGAGCGCGTCGCTCCACGACCACAGCGTGCGGCCGTAGTGCGGCCGCAGGTTCTCGAGGTCGAGCGGCTCGAGCCCGGCCTCGCTCAGCACCTTCAGCACGTTCGACACGTGCAGCAGCTCGCCGCCGGGGAAGATGTAGCGCTCGATGAACTCGCCCATGCCGGCGCCGAGCTGGTCGTTGCGCGTTCCGCCGGAGGTGATGCCGTGGTTCATCAGCAAGCCGCCCGGCTTCAGCAGCGCGAAGATGGTTCGGAAATACTTCGGAAGCAGCGCCCGCCCGACATGCTCGAACATGCCGATCGAGGCGATCTTGTCGAACGGCTCGCTCACCGGCAGGTCGCGATAGTCGCGCAGCTCCATCGTCACCCGCCCGCGCAGGCCGCGCTCGTCGATCAGCCGGTTCACATGCGCATGCTGGTTCTTGCTCAGCGTGATGCCGTGCGCGACGACGCCGTAGTTCTCGGCCGCCCACAGCAGCAGCGCGCCCCAGCCGGCGCCAATGTCGAGAAAGCGCTCGCCCTCGTGCAGCATCAGCTTGCGACAGACATGGTCGAGCTTGGCTTCCTGCGCCTGCGAAAGCGTCATGTCGGTGTCGCGGAAGTAGGCGCAAGAGTAGACGCGCCGCGGATCGAGCCAGAGCGCGTAGAAATCGTCCGACACGTCGTAGTGGAACTGGACCTGGCGCTCGTCGGCCTTCTTGTGGTGGCGCGCGCGCGAGCGGCTCTGCCGCGTCAGGTCGCCCCACCAGCGCAGCGGCGCGCCATTCGGCTCGCCGCGCGTCGGGTCGTTGCCGATCATCTGCGCGGCGATGCGCATCACGTCGCGCATCGGCCCGTCGAGCTCGAGGCGGCCTTCGACATGGTCTTCGGCGACGCGGCCGATCTGCCCTGCCGCCAGCTTGGTCAGCGGCGCCAGCTCGTGCAGCCGCAGCACGACGCGCGGATCGGTCGCGCCGACGCGCTCGCCGTTCGGCAGATCGACGGCCAGCGGCACCGACAAGGTGGCGAGCTTTCTCTCCAGCAGCGACGTGATCGGGCTCATTGGATATCCCGCGCAATGGACACGCTGCGACTCTACAAAAAAAACCGTGCCCTGTAAGCGGCAGGGCCACGCGAAGCCTCAACTCAAATCAAACGTGACGGCTCCAGCCGGTGTTGACGACATCGGCCTCGCTGATGCAGACGCTGCCGTCGGCCGCCCACTCGACGCGGGTGATTCCGGGCCACATCGTTTCGATGCGGCGCAACTCGGCGTCCTGCTGCGACAGCAGGCCCCGCTGCGCACGCACTTGGTCGGCGAGCTCGGCATTCTCGACCTGCAGGCGGCGCGTTTCGACGACGTCGCAAATCGCCGCGCTCAACTCGGCGTCGTTCCACGGCTTGATGACGATGCGCCCGACCTGCGCGACGTTGATCGCGTCGACGACGGTATCGAAGTCGCGCGACCCCGACAGCAGGATCCGCCCGGCGTGGGGTTGCAGCTCCTTCAGGCGGCGCAGTGTTTCGACGCCGTCGAGCTCGGGCATGCGGTAGTCGCAGACGATCACGTCCATCGTGCGCTCGTGCGCCGCTTCTATCGCCTGTGTCGGCACGGTGTAGGTCTCGACCGCGCAGTTCGCGCCGGCCACCGGCGGATGATGCCGCAGCATGCGTTGCAAGGCCGACAGCACATGCGGCTCGTCGTCGATCAGCATGACTCGGATGTTCTTCATGGGGCTCTCCGGTACACCAGCAGTTCGAGGTCCTTGCCGACGCGGCGCTGAAACGCGTCGAGCCGGCGAATCATCGCGTCGTCGAGCTGATGGTCTTGCGACAGCAGCAGCACGCCGATGCCGGCCGTCAGGTCGCGAGCGAGCACCATGCCGGGCTTCAGGTCCGCCACCGCGATCGTCTGGGTCGGCGTCGCGTTCGCGGCCTCGCTCAATACGCCGATGAAGGCGGCCGCCACCTTCGGATCGAAGCGCGTGCCGCTGCCGTTGCGCAGCCAGGTGCAGGCGTCGTCGTGCGAGAAGCGCCGCGTTTCGATGCAGCCGCTGCGCAGCCGCTCGTATTCGCTGGCCGCGCGCAGCACGCGCGAGCCGAGCGGAATCTGCTCGCCCGCGAGGTGCGCAGGCAGCCCCTTGCCGTCGAAGCGCTCGTAGAGCCCGCGCAACACCTGGCCGGCGGCGCGCAGCGAGCTGAGCGACATCAGGTAGCCCTCGCCGTGCAGCGGGTGCTGCATGAACTCGTCGCGGTCGCGGCCGCTCAACGCATGCAGCGGCGTCGTCAGCCACTGCTCGGGGAAGGTGAGCTTGCCGAGGTCTTCGAGCAGCGCGGCGAACACCGTCGCCTGCAAGTCGTCGCCCTGCAGGCCGACTCTGGGCCCGAGCTTGCGCACATGCTCGGCGACGCGGCGCGAGCAGCCTTCGGGAATGCCGGCACGCTTTTCGAGGATCGTCGACAGCACCTTCAGCGTGCCCTGAAAGTCGGCTTTGATGCGGGCATGCGCGGCGCCGACTTCGTCGTTGGCCGTTTGCAGATCGCGGGTGCGTTCGCGGACTTTCTCTTCGAGCTGCTCGGCATGCGCCTGCAGCTGCGCGTTCTGCTCGCGCGTCAGCGCGAGCAGCTGGTCGCGCTCGCGCGCGAGGCGCTTGCGCTCGAGGCCGTCGTGCAGCACCGACAGCAGCACGTCGTCGTCCCAGGGCTTGGACAGGTAGCGAAAGATCTCGCCGTTGTTGACGGCCTCGATCGTCGAGGTGATGTCGGCGTAGCCGGTCAGCAGCACGCGCACCGCATCGGGCATCTTGAGGCGCGCCTGCTGGAGGAATTGCGCGCCGGTCATCTCGGGCATGCGCATGTCCGAGATGATCGCGTCGACCGGCTGCGCGTCGAGCAGCTTCAGCCCCTCGGCACCGCCGAGCGCGGTGTGCACGGTGAAGCCGCGCGAGCGCAGCGTGCGGCGCAGCGCCGAGACGATGTTCGGCTCATCGTCGACCGCGAGCACCGAGAAGCCGGCTCCAATGGCCTCAGTCATGCGTTTTCTCCGCTTGTTCGGCGCGCACCCGCGGCAACACGACGCGGAAGGTCGACCCCTTGCCGGGCGCGCTTTGCAGCTCGATCTGGCCCTGGTGCTTGCGAACGATCGAGTACGACACCGACAGACCCAGTCCGGTGCCCTTGCCGACCGGCTTGGTCGTGTAGAACGGCTCGAAGATGCGGCCCTGCAACTCCGCCGACATGCCGCAGCCGTCGTCGCCGACTTCGATCCAGACCGTGCGCTCGTCGAAGCCCGAGCGCAGCGTGATCGTGCCCTTGTCCGGAATCGCCTGCGCCGCGTTGACGAGCAGGTTCATGAAGACCTGATTGAGCTGCGTCGGCAGGCACGGCACCTCGGGCAGCGGCGTGAGCTGCTTGACGACCGCGGCTTTGTACTTGATCTCGTTCTGCACGATGTTCAGCGTGCTCTCCAAGCCTTTGACGAGGTTGGCGTGCTCCCATTCGTCGCTGGTGTCGACGCGCGAGAAGTCCTTCAGGTCCTGCACGATCTTCTTCACGCGATCGAGGCCTTCGCGCGTCTCGCTCATCAGCTCGGGAATGTCCTGCTCGAGAAAGTCGACGTCGCACTGCGGCGCATCGCCCACGCCCTTGCCGCGCAGATGGCGCACCACGCCGAGCAGCTCGCCGACATAGCCCTGCAAGGTGCCGAGGTTGGAATAGACATAGCCGACCGGGTTGTTGATCTCGTGCGCCACCCCGGCGGCGAGCTGGCCGATCGATGCCATCTTCTCCGACTGCATCAGCTGCGCTTGCGTCGACTGCAGCTGCGCATTCATCAGGCGCATCTCTTCGTTGAGCTGCGACAGGCGCTCGATACGGTCCTGCTGCTCGGTATGCAGGTTGGCGTTGTCGACCACCAGCGCGACCAGCGTGACCAGCGACCGGCCGCGCGCGACATCGTCGTCGGTGAACGGCGGCGCATCGGCGAGCCGGTTCATCGACAGCGCACCGACACGCCGGTTCTTGATCGCGAGCGGCCAGCAGATCGCCGAGCGCGGCGCACCCTTGGCGCGTTCCTCGCGGTCCTTGCCGGCGGCGTCGTCGCTGCGCTTGAGCTCGCCGTTGATCAGCATCGGCTCGCCGCTTTGCGCGACCTTGCCGAGCACGCCGGCGCCGAGCGCCACCGTCTGGCCGACCACGCCCGGCGGCAGGTCGATGCCGGCGACGATGCGCAACTGCTCCGGCTGCAGCCTATCGATGACCGCGAGGCTGCCGCTTTGCGCGCCGAAGCTGCGCACGATGTGACTGAGCATCGCTTGCAGCGACCGGCTTTCGCCGTCGCTCGCGCGGCTGAGCTCGTGCAGCTCCTCGACGAGCGACAGAACGGCCGAATTTGCTCCGATCATCGGCGTGTCATCCGTTGAGCAGACTCGACAGCGTCTCGATCTCGGCCCGCGCCTGCGCCACCGCGTCCTTCGGCGCTGCGAGCGTGTCGGGGCACGAGAGCAGCGCCTGCGCGGCTTGCTCGGGCGTACCGGCAAGCCGGTTGGCGACGCAGACCGCTTGCTGCACGCGTGTCAATGCGGCGAGCGGCGGCGCCGCATGGTGAAAGCGGGCCGCGTCGGCGATGGCTTGCGGCAAGCCCCAGGCTTCGAGCAGATCGGCGCCCAGGCTGTCGTGGGCTTGGCCGAAGCGCTCGGCTTCGAGTGCGCGCGGGTCGGCGCCGCCGGCTTGCGTCTGCAACTCCACGTAAGCCGCCCCATGCAGCTGCAGCAGCTGAACCTGGCCGATGTCATGCAGCAGTCCGGCGGTGAATGCGAGGTCGGCTGCGGCAGGGTCGTCGTCGATCAGGCGCCGCGCCATCGCGGCACAGCTGACGTAGTGCTGCCAGCGATCGCGCGCGAAGGCGGCGTCGACATCGGAGCGCCGCATCGGCGTCGCGACCGCCAGCGACAGCACCATGCGGCGCACCGCGCCCATGCCCATCACCATCACCGCCTCGGACACGTTGCCGATCTCGCGGCGCATGCCGAAGAACGGCGAATTGACGAGGCGCAGCAACGACGCCGTCAGCGACGGGTCGAGCTCGATCAAGCGCGCCACATCGCCGGCGGTGACCACCGGGGTCTGCATCTGCTGGATCAGCTGCACTGCGACCGCGGGGAACGGCGGCGGCAACGGCGAGCGCTTGGAACGCGCCGGCGCAGAAGGATTTGGTTTCGCGGTCGGTGGGGCGGTCATGCGATGGCTCCCTGCAGCAGGGTGATGACGGTTCCGGTGCCTCGCGAGTTGAGTCCGAGCTCGTTGCAGCGGACCTCGTACAGCGATTCACCGATCTGCACCTTGCGCCGACTCTCGCAGGTGCCGCTTTCCAAAGGGTCGGACCAATCGGCCGGCAGCACGTCAGCGACGTGCTCGCCGACCACCGACACCCCGCCACCGAGCAGCTGGTCTGCCGCCGCGTTGCTGATGGCGATCATTCCGCTCGCGTCGACGCCGAGGATCGGCACCGGCACGACGCCGAGCGCCTCATGCGAGACGTCGAGCGCGACTTCTTCTTTCAGCAGGCGCTGCTGGTTGCGCTGCAACTGGCATTCGAGCTGCCGATTGCTGTCGCGCAGCCGCTGCTGCAGCAACTCGCGCTCGGCCACCATCTCGTACTGCCTGAAGGCCTGCTCGATTTCCTCGTTGAGCTGCACGTCGTTCCACGGCTTGGTGAGGAACTTGTAGATCGCCCCTTCGTTGATCGCTTCGGTGACCGATTGCAGATCGGTGTAGCCCGACAAAACGATGCGCACGGTGTCGGGGTAGAGCCTCTTCACGCGAGCGAGAAAGTCGGTGCCGCGCATCAGCGGCATGCGCTGGTCCGACACGACGACGCCGATCGGGTGCCGCGCCAGCAGCTCGAACGCCTCATCGGGCGTGACCGCGGTATGCACCGTGAAGCGCTGAGCGCGAAACACGCGCCGCAGCGAGCGCAGGATGTTCGGCTCGTCGTCGAGCAACAGCAGTTGGCGCGCCGGCTGCTCGGCCGGCGCCGATTCGCGAAAGACGCACCCCGATTGCAACAGCGCCGTGGCGTCGCCCGCCGACAGCGCTCGGGCAAACAAATGGCCTTGCGCCAGGTCGCAACGCAGAGCGCTGAAGAACTGCAGCTGGCCCGCGGTCTCGATGCCTTCGACGACGACGCGCAGCTTCAGCGCGCGCGCCAGCTCGCAGGTCATGCGGCTGACCATCGCGTCCGACGGGTCGGAGATCGCCCCGAGCACAAAACTCAAGTCGATCTTCAGGCAGTCGAGCGGCAGCCGCGCGAGGAACCGCAGGTTCGAGTTGCCGGTGCCGAAGTCGTCGATCGCCACTGAGATGCCGTGACGACGAAGCGCTTGCAGGCGGGCAATCAGGTCGGGCGCGGCCTCGGTCAGCGCTTGCTCGGTGAGCTCGAGCTCGATCTGGTTGCCGGCGAGCTCGTAGCGCTGCAGCAGCTCGATGAGCAGGCGCTCGGTGTCGGCATCGTCGAACACGCACAGTGGCGTGTTGATGGCCATCTGCAGGCCGCAGTGGCCGAGGTCTTCCCAGGCGCGCAGCTGCACGAGGCTCGTCTGCATGACCCAGCGCGTGAGCTCGCCGGCCAAGCCGCTCGCCTCGACCATTGGAATGAAATCAGCCGGCTGCAGCGTGCCGCGCAGCGGATGGTCCCAGCGCAACAAGGCTTCGAAGCCGACCACCGTGCCGGTCGCCAAATGCACCTGCGGCTGGAACAGCAGGCGGAACTGCTGCTGCGCGAGCGCATCGTGTAATTCCTGCACGCCGGCGCGGTCCACGGGACCGGGCGACTGAGCAGTGCTCATGTTTTATCTCCCTGCTGAACGCATCCCGTGCTTATCGACACAGCGTGGTGCGCGGTGCAGATCATCGGTCGTCACGCCGCCGAAGGAAAGCCACTAATGCACGCCTTTTGGCGCTCAGACTTCGCGTCGGGTCAGCGCAGGGCGCTCGGCACGCGCCGGTTCGCGAAGCCGGTCAGCGTATCGGTGTGCGACAAGGTGTCGATGCGACGCAATGTCTGCAGCCGCTCGCTGATGTCGCGAAACGAATAGACGCGCCCGAACGGCTGCCCGCGGCTGCACTGCGGCAAGGTCACGCGCTCGAGCACGCTGCCCGAGCGCAGCACGATGGTGTCGCTCGCTTCGAGCGTGGGCGCCGCGTCGATGGCGGCGAGGCGACGCATGTAGCCGGCCGGGTCGGCGACGCTGCGTCGCATCCAATCGAGCAGCGCATCGTCGTCACGCCGCGCGAGCAATTCTTCGGGTACGCCCCACTGGCGCGCGAAGGTGTGGTTGAAGCTGCGGATGCGGCCCGCGAGGTCGGTGACGAGGATGCCGTCGGCCGTCGACTCGAGCGCCGCCGACAGCTCGGCCACGCGTGTCTCGAGCTCGTCTTCGACGCGGCGCTGCTCGCTGCGATCGTGCACCGTGACGATGTACAGCGTATGTCCCGGCGCGAGATGAAGCCGGCTCACGCGCCGCGTCACGGCGACGGTCGCGCCGTCGAAGCGCCGCACGTAGGTCTCGGATTCGATGCGGTCCGACACGCCGGCCGCCACATCGCCCCAAAAGTAGAGGTCTTCGGGCGTCGCCGACAGCTCGAGGACATCGCAGCCGACGAGCTGCGCCGCGTCGACAGCCATCAAGCGTGCAGCCGCCATGTTCGCCGCGACGACTCGCAGGCTGCGCGCATCGACGAGCCAGACCGCGTCCAACATGCCCTCGATCAGGCCGACCGCGATCGGCGGGCAGGCGACGGCGTCGTCGGGCGTGGCGTGCAGCCGCGTCATGCGGCCCACGCTGCGTCGTGCACCGGCTCGAAGAAGTAGGCGACGCGCCGACGCGGCGACAGCGCCGCGAGCGCGTCGCGCGACAACGCCGCGGGCTTGATGCTGCGGCGGATGCCGAGGTTGGTTGCCGCTTCCAGATCGATGATCAACGCCTCGTCGGCCGGCACCTTGGGATCGTGGGCCAGCACGCGTGGCTTCAACGGGCGCGACGAATTGGCGCCGACGACGATCGCGAAACGGTCGTCGGTGAGCTGCACCACCGAGCCCGGCGGGTACACGCCCAGCATCTTGATAAACCCACTGAGCACTGCCGGGTCGTAGCGGTTCTTGCCTTGCGCAAACAGCAGCGACACCGCCTCGTGCGGCGTCAACGCCTGGGCCGCGAGCGGCGGGTTGCACAGCGTGTCGTAGCGATCGACCAGCGCGACGATCGACGAGGCTGGCGTCATGCGTTCGCTGCCGAGCGCGAGCGGAAAACCGCTGCCGTCGGCGTGCTCGTGGTGCTGCGAAATCACGAGTGTCGCGAGCGGCGAGAGCGCCATCTTCAGCGCATGGTCGACGCCGTGCGTCACATGTTCTTCGTAGCGCTTGGCTTCGGCTGCGCTGAAGTCGTCGCCGCGATGACGTGCTCGCTCGGGCAGATCGACCTTGCCGATGTCATGCAGCATCGCGCCGACGCCGAGGTCGAGCATGTCCGTCTCGCAGAAGCCGAAGCTGCGGCCCATCAGCAGCGAGATCACCGTCACGTTCATCGCGTGCGCCGAGGCCATGTCGCCGGCGCCTTCGGTCAACAGCCGGATGCACAGCTCGCGCTCGGCGAGCATCTTGTCGACTAGGGTGCGCGATAGCGCATGCGCCTTCTCGCTCGCCGCAGTCGGCGCGACCCGCACGAGGTCGGTGATCTGCCGGCATTCGCGCGTCGCTTCGGCGAACTGCCGCTCGCACAGCGTCAGCGCGGCGCGTTGCGCAGCGAGCGCTTCGCGCCGCTCGCGACGCGCGGCGGCTTCGGGGTCGACCGGCGCGGCGTGGGTCGCACTCAGCACGAGGCTGACCGGCGGCGCCTCGGGCTCGCTGTGCTCGGGGCTCCAGCGGACCTGCTTCAGGCCGAGCGAGCGGATCGTCGCGATCTGCTCGACGGCCGCGATCTTGAAGCTGCTAAGCGGAAACGGATGGGCCATCCAGCCGACATCGAGATGGACGAACATCCCGACGCGCAGCGCATCGACATCGATAGCAGCAGTGGTTCCAGCGATTCCCATCCCGTGCAGGCCGGCGCATTGAGCACATTGCGGCCTGGATGAGTCTTCGGCACAGGTCTTGAAGACTTGAGTGAGCGGACGAACTGTTCTTACCGTTCGATACGAGTCGACAGAACGATCGCCGACGTTGTGCGCTCGACGCCGTCGAGTGCGCCGATGCGATCGATCAGCGTGTCGAGCTCGACGATCGACGTGGCGGCGACGATCGCGATCAAGTCGAACGGCCCGCTGACCGAATGCAGCACGCGCACTTCAGGGATCTTGCGCAGCGCGACTTCGATCGCGGCGCTCTGCTTGGGCACCAGCGTGATCAGCACATGGGCGCGGACCAGCGAGGCTTCGAGCTCGTCGGGCACGGTGATCGTGTAGCCGGCGATCACGCGCTGGCGCTGCAGCCGCTCCATGCGGCTTTGCACCGTCGTGCGCGACAGCTTCAGCTTGCGCGCCAGCACCGCGGTCGGCGACCGCGCGTCCTCGCGCAGCAGCGCAATCAGCGCCCGATCGGTGGGGTCGAGGACGGCCTTGAGCATTTTGCTTGGAATGTAGCTGCGTTATGCCGAATTGTGTTCGTGATTTCGTCTGTAGGCTAGCTGCATTTTGCTCAGTCCCGCAGGAGAATCGGCTTGAACAACTTTTCCAACGAGGCGAAACATGAAGAACATTCTGGTGATCGGTGGCGGCAAGATCGGTTCGGTGGTGGCAGACCTGCTCGTGCAAACGCCCGAAGCCACCGGCTATCGGGTGACGGTGGCCGACCGCTCGGCCGAACAGCTCGACGACATCGCGCGCGACTCGAAGCAGTCGACTCGCCTCACGACCCTTTTGCTCGACGTCAATGACGCCGCAGCCTTGCGCGCCGCGCTGGCCGGCTGCTTCGCGGTACTCAGTGCCGCGCCCTATCACCTCACCGTCAAGGTCGCCGAAGCCGCACGCGAGCTCGGCGTGCACTACCTTGACCTGACCGAAGACGTGGCCAGCACGCGGCGCATTCGCGAGCTGGCGGTCGGCGCCAAGACCGCGTTCATCCCGCAGTGCGGCTTGGCGCCGGGCTTCATCTCGATCGTCGCGGCCGACCTGGCGCGCAAGTTCGACACGCTCGACTCGGTCCGCATGCGCGTCGGCGCGCTGCCCGCGTACCCGAGCAACGCGCTGAACTACAACCTGACCTGGAGCACCGAGGGCGTCATCAACGAGTACTGCGAGCCCTGCGAAGCGATCGTCGACGGCCAGCCACGCGAAGTGCCAGCGCTCGAGGAGCGCGAGGAGTTTTCGCTCGACGGCGTGCTGTATGAAGCCTTCAACACCTCGGGTGGCCTGGGCACGCTGTGCGAGACCTTGGCCGGCAAGGTGCGAACGCTGAACTACCGCACGATCCGCTACCCCGGCCACGCTGCGATCATGAAGGCACTGCTGCATGACCTACGCCTGAAGGACCGGCGCGACGTGCTGAAAGACATCCTCGAGCAGGCCGTGCCGGCGACGATGCAGGACGTCGTGATCGTCTTCGTGACCGTCGCCGGCATGCAGGACGGACGCTTGCTGCAGGACACCTACGCGCGCAAGATCTACAGCCATGTGCTGGCCGGCAAGATGCGCAGCGCGATCCAGATCACGACCGCCGGCAGCCTGTGCGCGATGCTCGACATGCTGGCCGACGGACGCCTTCCGCAGTCAGGCTTCGTTCGGCAGGAAGACGTGCCGCTGTCCGACTTCCTGGCCAACCGCTTCGGGCGTGTCTACGCGATGGAAGAACTGTCGAAAGCAGCATAGGCGCGCAGCGCCGATACTGCTTACGGCTGCCCGCACCGCTCCCCCGGCCCCTCCCAGAGAGACTGAAGCAGGACGACGAATTCAAGCCGCTCATCCGGGCATAAGAGTTGCCCATGGGTCAAATTGGCATTCGTAGGAGTCCGACATGAACAAGCCTCTTGAACGCTGGGAAGTCCTGCCGCACGGCAAGCTCACCGAAGTCGATGAGAACATCTTGACCGTGACCGGCGAAATCCATATGCCGATGAAGTTTCCGCGCCGCATGACCGTGGTCCGGCTGCGCGATTCGAATCTGGTCGTGTTCAGTGCCATTGCGCTCGACGAGGATGAGATGCATGCGCTCGAGGCCTACGGGCAACCTGCCTACCTCGTGGTGCCCAATGACCATCACCGCTTGGACGCCAAGATCTGGAAGCAGCGTTATCCGAACATGCAGGTCGTGGCGCCGGCGGGCGCTCGCGAGAAGGTTGAAGAAGTCGTGCACGTCGACACGACGGACCCGAACTTCAACGACCCGAACGTGCGGTACCTGACCGTCGCGGGAACCCGCGATCACGAGGCTGCGCTGATCGTCCGCACTCGCAACGGAACCACGCTGGTCTTGAACGACCTGGTCGGCAACATTCGCGACAGTTCCGGATTCGGTGGCTGGCTGTTGCGCATGATGGAGTTTGCCGGAGACGCGCCGCATATCCCGAAGCCGGTCAAGTTGAAGATGGTCGCCGATAAGGTCGCGCTTCGCGCTCAGCTCACGCAATGGGCCGAGCTCGAGTCGCTGAACCGCGTCCTCTTGTCGCATGGAGACACAATCGAGGAACGCCCCAGCCAAGCCCTGCTCGAGCTCGCGAGTTCACTCGAGTAGCGTCCTTCAGCGCTACGACACCCCGCGGCTCACCAGGCTACGCGCGCCGCAGACGCTCCGACTCCCTCTCCCTTTTTGCGGGGAGAGCGGAAATGCAATGCCATGTCTCCTGGATGAGGTACATAAAAGCTCTGATTGCGCTATAATGTTCTTTAAAAGAACTATTGTTCATTAGCAGAACTATTTGGCAGAACCAGCATGATCGACAAGATTGTTCCGTCGGTCGAGGCCGCGCTTCAAGGCGTCCCAGACGGCGCCACCGTGATGATCGGCGGCTTCGGCGGTGCCGGGCAGCCGGCCGAGCTGATCGACGCGTTGATCGCGCAGGGCGCGTGCGACCTCACGATCGTCAACAACAACGCCGGCAACGGCGAGACCGGCCTGGCCGCGCTGCTGAAGACCGGGCGTGTGCGCAAGATCATTTGCAGCTTTCCGCGCCAAGTCGATTCGCAGGTCTTCGACGGCCTCTACCGCGCCGGCAAGATCGAGCTCGAGCTGGTGCCGCAAGGCAACCTCGCCGAGCGCATCCGCGCCGCGGGCGCGGGCATCGGCGGCTTTTTCACACCGACCGGCTATGGCACCGACCTCGCGAAGGGCAAGGAGACGCGCGAGATCAACGGCCGCATGTACGTGCTCGAGTCGCCGATCGCCGCCGACGTCGCACTGATCAAAGCCGAAGCCGGTGACCGCTGGGGCAACCTCGTCTACCGCAAGACTGCGCGCAATTTCGGCCCGATCATGGCGATGGCCGCGAAGCTGACGATCGCGTCGGTGCACGAGATCGTCGCGCTCGGCGAACTCGAGCCCGAGCACATCGTCACGCCGGGCATCTTCGTCCACCGTGTCGTGAAGGTGCCGCGCACCGCCACCGGCCCGGCCGGCTTCAAGCAAGCGGCCTAAGGTGCAAGCGATGCAAAAGCTCAACCGCAACCAGATGGCCGAGCGCGTCGCCCGCGACATCCCTGAAGGCGCCTACGTCAACCTCGGCATCGGCCTGCCGACCTGGGTCGCGAACCACTTGCCGAAGGATCGCGAGATCTTTCTGCACAGCGAGAACGGCCTGCTCGGCATGGGCCCCGCGCCGGCGCCCGGCGAGGAAGACTACGACCTCATCAACGCCGGCAAGCAGCCCGTCACCCTGCTGCCCGGCGGCGCCTACTTTCACCACGCCGACAGCTTCGCGATGATGCGCGGCGGGCATCTCGACATCTGCGTGCTCGGCGCGTTCCAAGTGTCGACCGGCGGTGACTTGGCGAACTGGCACACAGGCGGCGCCGACGCGATCCCCGCTGTCGGCGGCGCGATGGATCTCGCCATCGGCGCGAAGAAAACCTTTGTGATGATGGAGCACTTGACGAAGAGCGGCGAGAGCAAGATCGTCGAACGTTGCAGCTATCCGCTGACCGGCATCGCCTGCGTGAGCCGCATCTACACCGACCTCGCGGTCATCGACGTGACCGCCGCCGGCTTGAAAGTGGTCGAGCTGTTCAACGGGCTCGGCATCGATGAACTGCGGCGGCTGAGCGGCGTTGCGCTGATCGCCTGAACCTCGGAGACACACAATGACCCATGCCTACATCTGCGACGCCGTTCGGACGCCTTTCGGCCGCTACGGCGGCGCGCTGTCATCGGTGCGTGCCGACGACCTCGGTGCGGTCCCGTTGAAGGCGCTGATGGCGCGCAACACGCGCGTCGATTGGCAGGCCGTGAGCGACGTGATCTTCGGCTGCGCCAACCAGGCCGGCGAAGACAACCGCAACGTCGCGCGCATGGCGTCGCTGCTGGCCGGGCTGCCGATCGGCGTGCCGGGCGCGACGATCAACCGCCTGTGCGGTTCGGGGATGGACGCGGTCGGCACCGCAGCGCGCGCCATCAAGAGCGGCGAGGCGCAACTGATGATCGCCGGCGGCGTCGAAAGCATGAGCCGCGCGCCGTTCGTGATGCCGAAGGCCGAGACCGCATTCAGCCGCAACAACGCGGTCTACGACACGACCATCGGCTGGCGCTTCGTCAACAAGCTGATGAAGGAACTGCACGGCGTCGATTCGATGCCCGAGACGGCCGAAAACGTCGCCGCCGAATTCAAGATCGAGCGCGAGGCGCAGGACCGCATGGCTCTCGCGTCGCAGCTGAAGGCGGTCGCCGCACAGAAGAGCGGCTTCTTCGATGCCGAGATCACGCCGGTCACCATCGCGCAGAAGAAGGGCGAGGCCATCGTCGTCGCGAAGGACGAGCATCCGCGTGAGACCTCGCTCGACGCGCTGGCCAAGCTCAAAGGCGTCGTGCAGCCCGACGGCACCGTGACGGCCGGCAATGCGTCGGGCGTCAACGACGGCGCCTGTGCGCTACTCCTCGCCAACGAAGCGAGCGCAGCCCGTCATGGGCTCACGCCGCGCGCCCGCGTCGTCGGCATGGCGACCGCTGGCGTCGCGCCGCGCATCATGGGCATGGGCCCAGCGCCGGCCACCCGCAAGGTGCTGGAGCTGACCGGTCTGTCGCTGTCGCAGATCGACGTCATCGAGCTGAATGAAGCCTTCGCCGCGCAAGGCCTCGCGGTGCTGCGCGACCTCGGCCTTGCCGACGAAGACCCCCGCGTCAACCCGAACGGCGGCGCAATCGCCCTCGGCCACCCGCTCGGCGCGAGCGGTGCACGGCTCGTGACAACCGCGGTCAACCAGCTGCAACGCAGCGGCGGACGCTACGCGCTGTGCACGATGTGCATCGGCGTCGGCCAAGGGATCGCGCTCGTCGTCGAGCGCGTCTGATTCGCCGACCTAGGCCGTCACGGCCTCGTCGCGCGCGGCTGGCACCTTCGGCGCGAGTGACTGCAGCACACGCTGCAGCGCGCGCACCGCCATGTCGATCTGCGCGCGATCGATGACCAGCGGCGGCGCCAGTCGCACCACCGTCTCGTGCGTGTCCTTGGTCAGCACGCCGGCATCCATCAAGCCTTCGCAGACAGCGCGTGCGCTCGCAAACGCCGGGTCGATCTGCACGCCGATCAGCAGGCCCTTGCCGCGGATGTCGGTGATCGCCGGATGGTTCAGCTTGCCCAGTTGCGCCATCAAATAGTCGCCGAGTTCCGCTGCGCGTTGCGCCAGCTGGTCACGCTCGAGCAGCTTCAGCGAGGCGAGGCCCACGGCCGCAGCGAGCGGATTGCCGCCGAAGGTGCTGCCATGGTCGCCGGGAGCGAACTGCGCCATCACGTCATCGCGTGCCAGGAATGCGCTGACCGGAAGCAGGCCGCCGCCGAGCGCCTTGCCGAGCATCAGGCCGTCTGGCTTCACGCCTTCGTGGTCGCAGGCGAGCGTGCGGCCGGTGCGGCCGAGCCCCGTTTGCACCTCGTCGCAAATCATCAGCACGTTGCGGCGCGTGCAGATCTCACGCACCGCTTTCAAGTAGCCCGTCGGCGGCACGATGATGCCGGCCTCGCCCTGGATCGGCTCGACGAAGAAGGCTGCGGTGTCGGGCGTGATCGCCGCTTCGAGCGCCGGGGCGTCGCCGAACGGCACCCGCACGAAGCCGGGCGCGAACGGCCCGAACCCATCGCGGTACTGCGCTTCGCTGGAGAAGCCGACGATCGTCGTCGTGCGGCCGGCGAAGTTCTTTGATCCCCGTCTCGACCGCTTCGGCGCCACTGTTCATCGGCAGCGCGCGCGCCATGCCGGTCACGCGGCACAGCGTCTCGAGGAAGGGGCCGAGCTGGTTGGTATGGAATGCGCGGCTCGTGATCGCGAGCTTGCCCGCTTGATTGGTCAGCGCCTGCACGAGCTCGGGGTGGCTGTGACCGAAGCTGACGGCCGAGTACGCCGACATCATGTCGAGGTAGCGGCGACCTTGCTCGTCGTACAGATAGACGCCTTCGCCGCGGTTCAACACCACCGGCAACGGGTGGTAGTTACGCGCGCCGTGGCGATCCTCGAGCTCGATTGCCGATCGAGTTTTGGCGGCGCGGCCATGCAGTGCGGCGGCCCGGGCGGCGGTGGTCATGATGCTTCCTGATTGTTCGAATTGAGCGATGTTGGAAGTCTAGGCGCGACGGTGCGAAATTTGCTTTCCAAATATTGCATCGATTGCCGATTCAGCGCATGCTTCATTCTCATCTGAGGTAAACAGTATGAATGAGACCACCTTAGACTCACTGGACCGCAAGATTCTTGATGCCTTGCAAGCCGATGGCCGGGCCTCGAACGTCGAATTGTCAGCACGTGTTCACTTGTCGGCACCGCAATGCTTTCGGCGGGTTCGCTCGCTCGAGGAGCGCGGCGTCATTCGCAGCTATCGCGCCGAGGTGCAACCCCAGGCGCTCGGCCTGGGCGTGATGGCCTATGTGAGCCTGAACATCGACGGCGGCCAGTTCGGCCGCGTTCGCGAGATCGAGGCGAGCATTCGCGACTTCCCGCAGATCCTCGAATGCCACACGGTGTCGGGCGACTACGACTATCTGCTGAAAGTCGTGGCGCGCGACTTGAAAAGCCTGAGCCAGTTCCTTACCGACCGCCTGATGCAAGTGCCTGGCGTCGACGATGTGCGCTCGATGATCTGCATGGAAGAGGTAAAGGCCTCGGCTCCCCTGCCCGTGGACGTGATTCCTTGATGCGATTCGAGCCCGGGCGTTTGACTCTGAGCGTTATTCGCACTTTCGTTTGAATTGCGAACCACTTTTCCGCCGCATCGGCTAGATTGAGCCAAGCGGGCCCAAAAACGCCGCGCAAACCTCTTCGCCCGGGGCGATTAACGCCCATCTCAACGGATCGCGAACCATGAACGCATTCAAGCAATCCTTGACCGACGTCGGACCGCCAGTAGACGAAGCCGCGCTTGCGACGGTGGTCGAGCTCCGCTCGGCGGGTCCGCAAAAGCGCGATCTCATTGCCGGGCTCGAGAAGGGGCTCGCCGTCATTGCGGCGTTCGACCAGGACCGCCCGCGGCTGACCATGAGCGAGGTCGCTGCCCTGTGCGGGCTGACTCGCGCTGCGGCACGCCGCTACCTGATCACGCTCGAGCATCTCGGCTTCGTCAGCAGCGACCGCAAGATGTATTCGTTGACGCCGAAGGTGCTGCGTCTCGGGCAAAGCTACATGCACTCGGCGCGTCTGCCGCGCATCGTTCAGCCCGAGCTGCACAAGCTCGCGTACGCGCTGAAAGAGGCGTCGGCGGCGAGCGTGCTCGACGGCAGCGATGTGATCTGCATTGCCGCAACCAGCGCCGGCCGCATGGTGTCGGCCACGCTGCAGCCGGGCACTCGGGTCCCGGCGTACTGCACGGCCAACGGC
>VBCQ01000252.1 GCA_005882155.1 Betaproteobacteria bacterium | reverse complement strand
TCCTGCACGCCGCCTTCGCCGACGAGCACGACGCCTTGCGAGTTGATCTGCGTCACGCGCATGCCGTTGACGGTGTCGCCCACGTGCACGATCTGTCCGTCGATCGATGCCACTGAGCGCGACGTGCGCGACACGATCACACGCAGGCCCGACAGGTTGGCACCCCCACGATCGCCGCTGGCCGCGACCGGCGCATCGCCGCCGCCTTGCGGCCGAAACGCCGATCCCAGGCCGCTCATCGAATCGGCTCCCAGGCACGCGCTGCCCAGGCTCGCGAGCGACAGCGCCACCGCTGCGCGCAAGCGTGCTGCAGCAGCGCGACGAGCGTGATGCGCTTCGCGCCGGTCATCGTTTGTTGTTGCTTGTTCCATTCGATGCCTCTGCGTGATCAGTTGAAGGGCGTCTCTGCGCGAGTGCTCAGCGTGTACAGCGTGAGCTGCGCAGTGGCCGAAGGGTAGGCGGCCACGCTGAGCTGAAGGCGGTTCCAGTGCAGGTCGCCCGGCACGCGCCGCAAGGTCTGCAGGTAGCCGAGCAAGGTGCCGAAGTTGCCCGTGATCGTCATCTCGGCGCGGTGCCGGTAGATCGTGTCGCCACTGCCGCTCGCCTTCGCCGCAGTGGCTAGCGGCGCGGCCGATGCGCCGCGGCCGGCCGCCGGGGCTGATGCGGCCTTCACCATCGACGGCGAGAACACCACGTCCGCGGGCATCGTCTTGAGCTGCGTCAGCGTGAGCCCCGGCGTTCCGGCAACGGTGGCGCGCACCACGGTGCCCCAGTCGACCGCCTGATTGACCGACACCATGATCGCGCGGCCCGCATCGATTTGCGCTTGCAGCTCATTGCGCTGCCGCAGCAGTTGATCGGCGCCCGGCAAAGGCGCCACGGCGGGTTGCGCGGCGAGCGCGGTGCTGAGCGCCTTGACATCGTTTTCCAGCCGATCGGCCTGCTTCACCGCCTCTGCCGCTTGATTGCGCGACGGCGAGAACACGAGCAGCTCGCCAGCCACCGCCAGCACCAGCGGAATGCCCACGACCACCATGAGCCGCTCGCGCAGCGACAGCGCTTCGAGCCGATTAAGGAGCTGAAGAATTTTGGCTTGCATGATGGTCGCTCAGTAGAGACGGAACGACACCGCGCCGGCCGCTGCGGCTAGACCTGGCGCCGCCGCTGCGCCGGCTGCCGGCTGCATCTCGAGGCTGTCCATGCGCAGCGTGAGCGGCTGCAGCGACTCGTTGGCGCGGCGCGCGAAGCGCAGCACCGCGGCGCCGCTGCGCGCCTCGCCCTGCAGCTCGAGCTTCTTGCCGCCGGCGCTGACGGTGAGGGTGGTCAACCACAAGCCGGGCTCGCTCACGCCGGTCATCGCCGCCAATGCACGAGAGAACTCGTCGGTGCGCCCGCCCTCGCTGCCGAGCGTGTCGATCAAGGCCTGGGCCGCTTGAACCTGCGGCTGCAGCGCATCGATCTCCTTGCGCAAGGCGATGGCGTCGGCGTTCTTCGCCTGCTCGTCGGTCAGTGCGGCCATGCGCGCCTGAATCTGCTTCAGCTGCTGCGCCGCATCGTCGCGCCGCTGTGTGGCTTGCTGCGCGAGCGAGCGCACCTGGCTGCCGTAGTAAAGCATCCCGATCAGCGTCACGGCGAGCAAGGCCGCCAGTGCCCACGCCGTCGTGTGCATGGGCGCCGTGCGCTGCAGCAGGTTGATGTGCGTGACCGGCGCTCTCATGCGGCCACCTTGGCGCTGCGCAGCGCCGCACCGAGCGGAACCAGGCAGCGTGCTTGCAGTGCAAGCGACTGCGCGAGCGCAGGCACCCGCGTCAGATCGAACACCTGATTCAGGTCCAGCGCTTCCACCGGAATGGCCAATTGCGTCGCGAGAAATTCATGCAAGCCCGGCGCTTCGGGTGCAGTCGCGACGACGACACGGCTGATCGGCATGAACGGCAAGTTGCGGCCGATGACGTCGATCGAGCGCAGCAGTTGAACTGCAATGCGCTCGTACACACGCACCCGGTTCGCGGCATCCGCTGCGCCGAGCGCGGCCATCGGTTGATCGATGTAGCGGTCGAGGTACAGCGAGCCTTGATGCGTGAACACCATGCCGATGCCGTCAGCGTCCGCGCTGACGAGCGCGAGCGCTTCGCCGGGCCGCTCGAGCGCACCGGCAATGTTGCGCAGCGCGGTCTCGCGGATGTCGACCACCTTGGGCTTCACGCCGGCCTGCCGCCATGACGCAAGCTGTGACGTCAACCACGTCGTCGGCGTCGTCACGGCATAGAGCTGCTTGGGTCGCGAGGGCAACTGCTCCTCGGTGGGAATGCGCATCCATGCGATGTTGAAGTCTTCGGGCACGGCATCGCTTTCCATGCCGAGCGACCAGCGCAAGCTCGACAGCATCTCGCGTTGCGGCACCGCCGGCTCGGGCATGACGCGCAACTTGTACTGCGTGCGCGGCAGCGTCATCAGCACCGGCAAGCTGCGATCGACGCGGCCCATCAAGGCACGCAGCGCAGCCCCTTCGGCCTCGGATTCCTGGCGCGTCTCTTCAGCGGCAGCCAGCACTTGCGGCCGATCGCCGGTGCGAACGTCCGTCTTCAAGCTGACCGCGCACAGCGACGCACCGTCGCTGTCGACGCTGGTCCATCCCTTGGTGTTGATCCCGATCTCCATCGGCAGCGACTCTATAGGTGGAACCCACATTGGAAGAGGTACTTAGTCGCCGAATGCCAAAAATTACCGGCTCTCCCCCACGAATGAATGCTCACCCCTTAAATGGAGGATGAGTAAGTGAAAACACGTCGTTAGTCTTCGCTTCGCGGAGGGCGAACCGTCCTTTCGTTGCGATCCCGGCCAGGGAACGGCAGCGGACGAGTGACCCAAGGCACGACGTTTCGTCCGACATCAACCTTTCACATTAGGAGCTAATTGAACATGAATACGAAGATTGCGAAATTGGGCCAGAAGGGCTTCACGCTGATTGAATTGATCATCACGATCGTGATCATTGGCGTATTGGCAGCAGTGGCTATTCCGAAGTTCCTCGATTTGTCCAACGATGCTGAAAAGGGCGTGGGCGCCGGTGTCGCCGCCGCGCTTGCCTCCGGCACCTCGGTGAACTACGGCCGGTCGAAAGTGCCGAACCCGACGATTTGCACCGCATTGAACACTCCGGCTGGTTGCGTTGCTCCGATCGTCGACTGCGATGCCCTGAACACGTACCGGACTCAGCTTGCCGATATCCCGGCTGGCTACACGGTCACCGGCGGTGCAGCCGCGCTGCCCGCGACTGGATCGGCGACGGCGGGCTGCTCGATCACGAAGGGCAGTATCAACGTACCCTTCAACGCCTACGGCTCATGATGAATTGAACGGCTGGCGGCAGTGCGTCGGATCTGGTGGACCATGCGTACATCCAGCGGATCCAGGCGAACGGCTGCCGGCTTCACCTTGCCGGAGGTGATCTTCGCCATCGTGCTGCTGGGTGTGCTCGCCACGTTCGCGACGATGAAGTTGCAGACCCCCGCCACGATGACATTGCCAGCTCAGGCACAGTCGGTTGCCGATGTGATCCGACGCGCGCAGAGCCTTGCGGTCGTCCGTGGACAGCGCATGAGCGTGAGCGTGGCCACCAGCGGCGCTAACGGACGCGTGGCCGTCGCTTGTATCGCCAGTGCGCCATGCTCCACCGACACCAGCCTCACTGTCAGTCAAGGTGCCGTGGTCGGCAGCGCCGGTACCATCTATTTCAACAGCCTGGGCCAGCCGGTGAAGAACGCCGGCACCGCGCTCACCTCGGACGCCAGCTTCACGCTGAGCTACCAGACCGGCAGCAACAACGCCACCTACACCGTCACGGTGGCTGCGCTCACCGGCCGCGTATCGGTGAGCCCGTGAGCATGCAGCCGCTGCGGGGCCATTGCCCCAATGGCCGCACGCGGCGTCATCACCAAGCTGGCTTCACCCTGTTCGAGACGATCCTCGTCATCGGGGTACTTGCGCTGGTGTCGGCCGGCATCGCATCGATGCAACCGAGTGTCTTCAAAACACAAACCACCGGCCGCGACGAATTCGTCGGCGTCGAATTGATGCGCGCCTGCGCCGAGCGCGTACTCGCCGTGCGACGGCACGTCGGTTATGTGAGCGTCAGCACTGGCGCATGCAGCGTCATTGCTGGCGTAGGCGGCTTCAGCAGCCCCACCGTTGCGCTGGCCGACGCCAACGGCAATTCCATCACGACATGCAGCACGGCAACTTGCACGGCGACCATCAAAATTGCCAAGTCGACCGACACGGCAGAGGCCCTCCCACGCTTCACGCTGCAGCTCACCAACTATTGACATTCGACTAAATGGACACGCCCGACGCCTGCTCTTCGAGACGATCGTTTCGATCGCGCTCGCACCGTGCGCTGCCACCCGCTGGGCCCCGGCAGCGCGGCTTCACGCTGATCGAGGTGATCATCTCGGCCGGCCTGATTGGCTTTCTCGCGGTGACGGCGACGTATTTCTGGGTCGACAGCTTCAGCCTGGTGCAAACCGTCAACAGCGACAGCGCCGCCATGGCGGACGGCCGCGCGCTGCTGGAGCGCCTGGCGCGCGAGATTCGCGAGGTCAAGTACAACCCTTCGAGCGGCGCCTACTGCGTGAGCACCATGTCGGCCACACAGATGGTGTTCAACAAGACCAGCGGCGATTTGATCGCCGCCTGCAGCGGCGTTTCGCCGACGGGTGCGAACAATGACATTGCGGTCACCATTCAGCAGAGTGGTTCCAACCTGAACTTGGGTTACGCCGGTACGCTGGCCGCCCCGGCCGCCACGCGTGCGCTGACGAGCTATGCCAGCAGCTTCGGCATTCGCTATCTCGATGCGGGCTATGCGGTGACGGCCAGTGCCGGCGCACTGCGCTTCGTCGAATTGACTCTGACGCTGCAGCCGCCCGGTGTGCAGGCAACGCAGACGCGCACCGTCGTGGCCTTGCGCAATCAATAGTCACTTCGAGATGATGCCCTCGACCTTCGTCCGCACCGTTTCAAGTACGCGCCCGATTCGTGAGCGCGGCATGGTCACGCTGGTGGTCATGCTGTTCCTCATCGCGACCGTGGTGTTTGCGCTGTCGCAGATGCTCGATGTCAGCAGCGGCAACGTGATCGACGGCCAGCGACAAGGCGACAGCACAGCGGCCTTCTTCATCGCCGAAAGCGGCATCGAGAAGGGACACGCCGTGGTGAATGCCGCGTTCGGCCCGACCTTCAGCAACACCAGCTGCACTGGCATCCCCGCCGCCGCAAGCTCACCCTACAGCGTCGGACGCGGCTCGGTCACTTTGAGCGCGGTGTCGACACCCGCGACTTGCAATAACAGCGGCGGGACACCTTGCGAGAAATGCACGGTGATTTCCACGGGACAGGTTGGAATTAGCAATCGCACATTGACTCAGGACATGTTGCTGACCACCACGAACGGGGTGTCTTGCGATTCGTCCGTCTCCGACTGCACCAATGCGTCGGCGCCACCGCCGGTTTGGAAACTGAATCTCTACAACACCTATGCGACGCCGGCGATTGCGGTGTTCAGCCTGGGGGCACGACGCCAAGGCAACAACACCGGCGCGAGTTGCACCAACCCGGCCTGCAAACTCCAATGGAATATCAATTCGCAGAATGGCGCGAACAGTGTCGGCAGCATGGGCAACGCAGTGAGCATTGCAAGCGGCGGCAGCTACGAGATCTACCAGACATTGACCGCCAGCTACAGCGTGGCAGAAGTCGGGGCGCTTTTCTCGGGGACCTCGCCGGGACCGAGCCTGACCGGCCGCTACGTTGCCGGGAGCCCTGTGCCAGGCGGCGCGGCCTATTGGAACGACAACGAAAGCGGCGGCACGGGCGGCACAATCGCAAAGACCGGTTCCACGAGTGGCTTCTTCACCAACGACGGCACCTGGACCGATCCCGCGACCGACACGTGCACCACGACGCCCGCACCGGGCTCGAAACAGACGTGCACCAGCTGGTGCTACGGCGGCGACACGCTCGTATTCGGTTTCGCTGGAAGTTCATCGAGTGTTGCGGACGAATTGTCCGCGGTGACTTTCGACACCGGTGGCCAGAACATCGCGATGACTCGCATCGCGAAATTCCCCACGACAGGCATCGCGGGCGCTCCGGGGAACGTCTATTCGGAAATTTGGTACGCACGCAACGCTGACTTCCTCTCTGCTTCCGATGCGAGGTCGGGCGCTTTGGTGACGGGCTCTGCAGGGACTACCGCATCGATCACTGCCTCAATAAGCAAAAACCAAACTTTGCTGACAGTGGAATCCTGGTCGGGTGCCCTCTTGCAGGTAGGCGATGTCATCAGCGGAAACATTGACACCGGCACAACGATCTGCGCCATTGTCAGCGGCACCGGTGGCATCGGCACTTATACCGTGTCGGCTTCCGGTAGCTGCGGCTCTCCCCAGGGTCAGTCAAAGGCGCAGAACAGTAAGGCCATGACCGTCACGACGGCATCATCAGTGCTGACCGTCAGTGCCGCGACGGTCGCCAATCTTGCGGTCGGCGACAAGATTTTCGGCACCGGCATTACAGCGGGAACGACGATCGTCAGCCTGGGCACCGGCACGGGCGGAGTCGGCACCTACAACCTCAGCGTGTCGCAGCAATTCGCGTCGACCACAATCACGTCCGATGGCCCGACGGTGACGAGCGCCACTGGCACTGCAGTACCGACCGCGGGCACGATGATCGTCTCAGTGAAGAGCGGGGGCGTTGTTCCCGCCGGCACGACGATCTCGTCAACCCCGACCCCCACCGCCACCACATTCAAGCTTTCGCAGCGTCCGACGACGCCATTGCTCAACGCAACGATTTGTGGTGGTACCTGCGCCTTCTTTCAGCACGGTGCGACAGCGACCACGAGTTTCAACGTCACGAAGTCCGCCAACACCGGCTACTGGGGCGCGGGCTTCATGTGCCTGAAGGGCGTCGACATCACGCCGCAGGTCGTTACGAGTTCTTCCGCGCTAAGCCGCCGCTGGACCGAGGTCATCAACTGAATTCCATGATCGATTCCAAAGAAAGCAACTGATGCGCGCCATGCAGAAACCACAGACGCTGGGCACCGTGCTGATCGAACAAGGCCTGCTGCGGCAAGAGCAGCTGAACCAAGCCTTGGCGGAACAGCGACGCACCGGCCAATTGCTCGGCAAGCTGCTGGTCGACATGAACCTCGCGAGCGAGGAGCAGATCGGCCAGGCCCTCGCGCGCCAGTTGAACCTGCCCTTCGTGGACCTGCGCCGCTTCGATGTGCACCCCGAGGTTGTGCGCCAGCTCAGCGAGCTGCAGGCGCGCCGCTTCAGTGCCGTGGTGCTCGAAGATCGGGGTGACTCCTGTCTCGTCGGCGTGGTCGACCCGACCGACCTGCGCTCGCAGGACGAGCTCGCCATGGTGCTCAAGCGCCACATCGACCTGGCGGCCATCACCAACGAGCAGTTGCTCGCCACCATCGACCGCATCTACCGCAAGACCGAGCAGATCGGTGCCTTCGCGCGCGAGGTCGAAGCAGAGATCGATGCGCAGGACAACGTCATCGACCTGACGTCGATGGGCAAGTCCATCAGCGATGCCGACGCGCCGATCGTCAAGCTGTTGCAAACCATCTTCGAGGACGCGGCCCGCGTCAACGCCTCCGACATCCACTTCGAGCCGCAGGAGCATGCGCTGGTGGTGCGCTTTCGCATCGACGGTGTGCTGCACGTGCAGGTGGAGGCCGACCCGCGCATCACCTCGGCGCTGATCGTGCGCCTGAAGCTGATGTCGCAGCTCGACATCGCCGAGCGCCGCCTGCCGCAGGACGGCCGCATCACGGTGAAGTCGGGCGATTCGCGTTTCGACATTCGCATGTCGACCATGCCCACGCAATTCGGCGAGTCGATCGTGCTGCGCTTGCTGCGCCAGGACGGCAAGCGCCGGCGCATCAGTGACCTGCTGCCGGCTTGGGTGAGCGAGGACTTCGAGCGCGCCATCCACGCGCCGCACGGCATCGTGCTGGTGACCGGCCCGACCGGCAGCGGCAAGACCACCACCTTGTATGCCGCGCTCGAAACCTTGAATCAGCCGAGCGTGAAGATCCTCACCGCGGAAGATCCGGTGGAGTACCGCCTGGCCGGCGTGAACCAGGTGCAGATCAACGAGAAGATCGAGCTCAGCTTCGCCCGCGTGCTGCGATCGCTGCTGCGCCAGGACCCCGACATCCTGCTGGTGGGCGAGATCCGCGACAACGAGACGGCCGACATCGCGCACACGGTGCTGTCGACCTTGCACACCAACGATGCCCCGAGCACGCCGGTGCGTCTGCTCGACATGGGCGTGCCCGGCTACATGATCGCCTCCACACTGCGTGCGGTGATGGCGCAGCGCCTGCTGCGCATCTCGTGCACGTATTGCACCGAGCCCTACGAGCCGTCAGTCGACGAGCGCGCATGGGTGGCGCACCACGCGACCGAGGGAGAACTCTCGCTCGCCAAGTTCCGCAAGGGGCGCGGCTGCTCGCGCTGCAACGGCGTCGGCTTCAGCGGTCGGCGCGGCGTGTACGAGATGCTGGAGATCACGCAGGATTTGACCGATGCGCTGCAGCGCGCCGATGCGCAGCTCATCGACAAGATCGCGCGCGTTCAGATCGGGCGCCGCACGCTGGCTCACGGCGCCGTCACGATGGCGCTCGAGGGCAGGACCACGGTCGCCGAAGCCATGACCATCGCGGAGTAGGCGCACGCCACACTGGAGTACCGACGATGCAGACCTACGTTTATGAAGGCCGCAACAAGCTGGGCGAAAAGATGCGTGGCCGCATCGAGTCCGCCAACCCAAATGCGGTGGCGAAGTGGCTGATGGAAAGTGAGATCTCGCCGATCAAGATCAGGGAGCTGCCCAAGCCCGCGCAGCAGCCGGAATGGCTGATGAACCTGACCGGCGAGAACAAGGTGGACATGCTCGAGCTGCAGATGCTCACGCGCCAAATGGCCAACATGGTGCGCGCCGGCATGCCGTTGATGTTGGCCGTCGAGGGCATCCAGCGCTCGACCACCAGCAAGCCGCTCGCCAAGGCCTTGCTGGCGGTGCGTGCCGATCTCGATCGCGGCTCGGAGCTGAGCACCGCGTTCGCGCGGCATCCGAAAATCTTCGACAACTTCTACGTCAACATGGTGAAGGTGGGCGAGGGCTCGGGTCGCCTGGACGAAGCGTTTCGCGCGCTGTTCAAGCAGATCGAGTTCGATCGCGATTTGAACAAGAAGGTGAAGTCGGCGGTGCGCTATCCCACCTTTGTGATGTCGGCGCTGGCGATCGGTATGTCGGTGCTAATGCTGTTCGTGATTCCCGTGTTCGCGGCCACCTACAAGAATCTGAAAGCGGAGCTGCCTGCGATCACGCAGGTGCTGATCTCGATCTCGCAGTTCGCGCGCAGCTATTGGTGGGTGGTGGGGGCCGCGATCGGTGTGGCGGTCTTCCTCTTCAAGCGCTGGACGGCCACCGAACGCGGCGGCTATCTGTGGGACCGCACAAAGACGCGGCTGCCTGTGATCGGCAGCATCCTGAAGAAGGCGAGCGTCGCCCGCTTCTGTCGCAACTTCGCGATGGCCAGCCGCAGCGGCGTCCCCCTGGTGCCATCGCTCGAGCTGGCCGCGCGGGTGGTGGGCAATGCCTTCTACGAGCAGCGCATCCTGCAGATGCGCAAAGGCGTGGAGCGCGGCGACAACTTCAGCCGTGTCGCGACGACTTCGGGGATCTTCTCGTCGATGGAAGTGCAGATGATCAGCGTGGGCGAGGCCACCGGCGAGGTGGCCGAGATGATGGAGCAGATCGCGCAGATCCACTCGGAGGACGTGACCTACGAGGTGAGCAAGCTGAGCGAAACCATCGAGCCGATCTTGCTGGGCATCATGGGTGTGATGGTCGGCATCTTGCTGCTGGGCGTGTTCACGCCGCTGTGGAATCTGGGGCAAGCGACGCTGCATCCGACAGGGCATTGAGGCGCAGCCGAGCAGCGCAGGTCGATCCTGCGCTTGTCGCATACCTCGTTTCCATAGTCAATGTTCCGTGGACGATGGACGCGTGGATCCCGGCATTCGCCGGGATGACTGTTGCGCGTGCACGCGCAATATCGTCGTCGCAATCTCTTCGATCGACTTGTGCGTCGACGACAGCCAGGCGATGCCTTCGCGGCGCATCATCGACTCGGCTTCGCGCACTTCGTAGCGGCAGTTGTCCAGCGCCGCGTACTTGCTGCCCGGGCGGCGCTCGTTGCGGATCTGGTTCAGCCGCGCCGGGTCGATCGTGAGGCCGAAGCACTTGCTCTTGTGCGGCATCAGCGTCGACGGCAGCTGAGCCCGCTCGAAGTCCTCGGGAATCAGCGGGTAGTTGGCGGCCTTGATGCCATGCTGCATCGCCAGATACAGCGAGGTTGGGGTCTTGCCGCTGCGACTCACGCCGACCAGGATCACATCGGCCGCTTCGAGGTTCTTCGCCGATTGGCCATCATCGTGCGCGAGCGAGAAGTTGATGGCCTCGATGCGGTCGGTGTACTCCTGGCTCTTCGACACATCGGAGAAGCGCCCGACGCGATGGTTCGACGTCATCCCGAGCTCGGCTTCGAGCGGCTCGATGAAGGTGTTGAACATGTCGAGCACCATCGCGCGCGACAGGTCCTTGACGATACGCAGCACTTCGGTGTCGATCAGCGTGATGAAGACGATCGGCTTCTTGCCTTCGCTGTCGCCGGTGTGGTTGATCTCGCGCACGACCTGGTGTGCCTTGTCGGCCGTGTCGATGAAGGGGCGCCGCACGTGGCGTGGCTTGATCGCGAACTGGTTGAGGATCGAGTTGCCGAAGGTTTCGGCGGTAATGCCGGTGCCGTCGGAGACGAAGAAAACGGTGCGATTCAACATGCGCTGCGTGGATTCGATGGGCGTGCGCCGATGATAGGGAGTTCCGCCCGTAGAATCACGGCAATCCTTCCTGCCTATGGCCATGAGCGTCGCCCACCGCCAATCAGAACCGACAAAAAGTCGGGCGCGCACGCCGATAAGCCAGTCCCTCGAGCACCGCTCGGGATATGCCGCCGCCCGGGGCCGGGAAGCACCGATTTTTTATCATCACGGAGCTTTCCCATGTCACCCACCGATCTGGCGGCCGCCCTGGTCGTACCGTTTGAACATTTAAGAATGACCGACGTCGAGTCGGTGGGCGGCAAGAACGCCTCGCTCGGCGAAATGATCAGTCAGCTGGCCGCCTCCGGGGTGCGCGTGCCGGCGGCTTCGCCACCACGGCACATGCCTTTCGCCTCTTTCTGAAGCACGACGGCCTGGCCGAGCGAATCAACGCACGGCTTGCGTCGCTGAACACCGACGACGTGCGCGCCCTCGCCGAGGCCGGGTCGCAAATCCGCCAGTGGATCGAAGAGACGCCGTTCCCCGCTGACTTGCAAACGGCGATCGAAGTCGAGTTCGCGAAGCTGACCGCAGGCAACCCCGGTGCATCGTTCGCAGTGCGCTCGTCGGCCACCGCTGAAGACTTGCCCGATGCGAGCTTCGCCGGCCAGCAAGAGACCTTTCTCAACGTCGTCGGGATCGACGAGGTGCTGCACAAGATGAAGGAGGTGTTCGCGAGCCTCTACAACGACCGTGCGATCAGCTACCGCGTCCACAAGGGCTTCGCCCACTCGGACGTCGCGTTGTCGGCCGGCGTGCAGCGCATGGTGCGATCCGACCTCGGTGCGGCCGGCGTGATGTTCACGATCGACACCGAAAGCGGCTTCAAGGACGTGGTGTTCATCACCTCGAGCTATGGCCTCGGCGAGACGGTGGTGCAGGGCGCCGTGAACCCGGATGAGTTCTACGTCCACAAGCCCGCGCTCAAGAACGGCAAGCTGCCGATCATCCGCCGCAACCTCGGCTCCAAGCTGATCAAGATGGAGTTCGCGACGCTGCAGGAAAAAGCGGCGTCGGGCAAGCTCGTGAAGACGGTGGACACCGCGCCCGAGCTGCGCAATCGCTATTCGCTCAGCGACGCCGACGTGACCGAGCTCGCGCAGTACGCACTGATCATCGAGCAGCACTACGGCCGGCCGATGGACATCGAGTGGGGCCGCGACGGCGGCGACGGCAAGCTCTACATCCTGCAGGCGCGGCCCGAGACGGTGAAGAGCCAGGCGCACGGCAAGGCCGAGCAGCGCTACAAGCTCAAGGGCACCGGCACCGTGCTCGCCGAAGGCCGCGCAATCGGCCAGAAGATCGGCACCGGTCCCGTACGAATCGTCCACAGCATTGCCGACATGGACCAAGTGCAGCCGGGCGACGTCCTCGTCACCGACATGACCGACCCGAACTGGGAGCCGGTGATGAAGCGTGCTTCGGCGATCGTCACCAATCGTGGCGGGCGCACCTGTCACGCGGCGATCATCGCGCGCGAGCTCGGCATTCCGGCAGTGGTTGGCTGCGGAAACGCGACCGAAGTGCTGAAAGACGGCGCGCTGGTCACGGTGGCTTGCTCCGAAGGCGACACCGGCTTCATCTACGACGGCCTGCTCGAGACCGTGATCACCGACGTGGAGCGCGGCGAGCTGCCGTACTGCCCGGTCAAGATCATGATGAACGTCGGCAACCCGCAGCTCGCATTCGACTTTGCGCAGATGCCGAACTCGGGCGTCGGTCTTGCGCGCCTCGAGTTCATCATCAACAACAACATCGGCGTGCACCCGAAGGCGATCCTCGACTACCCGAACATCGATCTCGACCTGAAGAAAGCGGTCGAGTCGGTGGCGCGCGGCCATGCGTCGCCGCGTGCGTTCTACGTCGACAAGCTGACCGAAGGCATCGCGACGATCGCCGCCGCGTTCTGGCCCAAGCCGGTGATCGTGCGGCTGTCGGACTTCAAGAGCAACGAGTACCGAAAGCTCATCGGCGGCTCGCGCTACGAGCCCGAAGAAGAGAACCCGATGCTCGGCTTTCGCGGTGCGTCGCGCTACATCAGCGACGCCTTCGGCGAAGCCTTCGCGATGGAATGCGAAGCGCTGAAGCGGGTGCGCAAGGACATGGGCCTGACCAACGTCGAGATCATGGTGCCCTTCGTGCGCACGCTGGCCCAGGCGCAACGCGTCGTCGAGATGCTGGCCGAGAAGGGCTTGAAGCGCGCGGCCGCCGGCGGCAACGACGGGCTGCGCGTGATCATGATGTGCGAGGTGCCGAGCAACGCGATCCTCGCCGAAGCTTTCCTCGAGCACTTCGACGGCATGTCGATCGGCTCGAACGACCTCACGCAACTGACGCTGGGCCTCGATCGCGATTCGGGTCTCGAGCTGCTGGCACGCGACTTCGACGAACGCGACCCCGCCGTGAAGGCGATGATCTCCCGCGCGATCGCCGCGTGCCGCGCGGTCGGCAAGTATGTCGGCATCTGCGGTCAGGGGCCGAGCGACCATCCGGACTTCGCCGACTGGTTGGCGCAAGAGGGCATCGTGTCGATCTCGCTGAACCCGGATACGGTGGTGCAGACCTGGCAGCGGCTCGCGAAGCGCTGAGCGTTACCCCCTCTGGGAGAGGGCGCAGGTGAGGGCCGCCGTCGACCGACAAGATCGACTACCAGCGGCTGAAGGCGCTACGCTGATGGATTTCAGCTACACGAGCGAACAGAAGCTGCTGCGCGACAGCATCGTCAAATTCGCCCGCGGCGAGCTCAACCACGAGGTGATCGCCCGTGACCGTGAGCAAACCTTCTCGCGCGAGCTGTGGCGCGCGTGCGCCGGCGTCGGCCTGCTCGGCTTGCCGGCGCCCGAGGAATATGGCGGGACGAACGCCGATCCGCTCAGCTGCGCGATTGCGCTCGAAGCACTTGGCTACGGCTGCCGCGACGGCGGACTCGTGTTCTCGATCTGCGCCCATGTCCTCGCCTGCGTCGTGCCGGTCTGGCAGCACGGCAGCGACGCGCAAAAGCGCCGCTACCTCGGCGGCCTGTGCGACGGCACGCTCGTTGGTGCGCACGCTATCAGCGAGCCCGACGCGGGCTCGGACACGTTCGCGATGCGCCTGCGCGCGGAACGCACTGGCGGCGGGTGGCGCCTGAATGGCAACAAGACTTTCATCTCCAACGGCCCGGTCGCCGATGTCGTCGTCGTGTTCGCAGTGACCGACGCTGACAAAGGATTTCATGGCGGCATCACCGCCTTCCTCGTCGAGCGTGGCGTGGTCGGATTCTCGACAGGTCAAAAGTTCGCCAAGATGGGGCTGCGCACGTCACCGGTCGGTGAGCTGGTGTTCGTCGACGCCGTCATTCCCGACGACGCGGTGCTCGGCAGCGTTGGCGGCGGTGCGAGCGTGTTCGGCACTGCGATGGACTGGGAACGCTCGCTGTTGGTCGCGGCGCATGTCGGCACGATCGAGCGTTTGCTCGAGACCTCGATCGGCTATGCGCGAACGCGCTCGCAGTTCGGCCAGGCGATCGGCAAGTTCCAAGCGGTGTCGCACAAGATTGCCGACATGAAAGTTCAGCTCGAGGCGGCGCGCCTGCTGGTGTACCGCACGGCGTCGCGACTCACGACGACGCGCTCGATCTCGCTCGACGCGGCGATCGCGAAGCTGTTCGTCAGCGAGTCGCTGGTGCGCACCGCGCTCGATACGGTGCAGCTGCACGGCGGCTACGGCTTCATGGAAGAGTACGAGGTCGAGCGCGCGTTGCGCGACGCCATCGGCTCGACGATCTACTCCGGTACCAGCGAGATGCAGCGCAACATCATCGGGCGCTGGCTTGGGCTTTGATCAGATCAGCCCGTCGAACGGCAGCACGTCGACGAGCTCACCGGCCGCGACGCTGCCCTGCTCGTGATGCAGCACGACGAGACCGTTGGCCTCGCTCATGCTGCGCAAGATGCCTGAGCCCTGCGAGCCGGTGATCGCGACGCGCCACGATCCGTCGTCGCCGCGGCTGACGACACCGCGCTGGTACTCGGTGCGGCCGGGCTTCTTGCGGATCGCCTTGTCGCTCGCCGCGCGAAGCATCGGCAGCGTCTGCGGCGTCGCGCCGCTCATCGCGAGCAGCGCATTGCGCACGAACGCATAGAAAGTCACCATCACCGCGACCGGGTTGCCGGGCAGGCCGAACAGGATCGCGTTGTGGCCGCTGCTGCGGATCTGCCCGATCGCCATCGGCCGACCGGGGCGCATCGCGATGCGCCAGAACAGCACGTCGCCGAGCGCGGCCATCACGCGCTTGGTGTGGTCGGCTTCACCGACGCTGACGCCGCCTGACGTGATGACCGCATCGGCGCTTTCGGCGGCTCGGCGAAACGTGGCTTCGAGCGCGGCCGGATCGTCGCGTACGACACCCATGTCGAGCATGTCGACGCCGAGTCGCTGCAGCATCGCCCACATCGTGTAGCGGTTGCTGTCGTTGACGCAACCTTCGGCGAGCGGCTCGCCGATCGATCGCAGCTCGTCGCCGGTCGAGAAGAACGCGACGCGCAGCTTGCGAAACACCGCCACCTCGGCCTGGCCGAGCGAGGCGAGCATGCCGATGTCGGCCGGACGCAGCACGCGGCCTTCATGCAGGGCCACTTCGCCGGCGGCGAGGTCTTCGCCGGCCAAGCGGCGGTTGTCGCCGGGTTGGACGACGCCGGGCGGAATCGTCACCTTGCCCTCGCTCGCGCTGCAGAACTCCTGCGGCACGACGGTGTCGAGCCCGGCTGGCATCACGGCGCCGGTCATGATGCGCAGGCATTGACCGGCGAGCACATCGCCGACGAAAGCATCGCCCGCCAAACCGGTGCCGACGAGCTCGAGCGCGGTCGGCGCATCGACCAGCAGATCGGCGCCGCGCAACGCATAGCCGTCCATCGCCGAGTTGTCGCTCGCCGGCACGTTGATCTGCGAGACGACATCGCGCGCCAGCACGCGGCCGAGCGCCGAGCGGATTGGCACGCTTTCGATCGTGTCGACGCGCGGCACGAGGCGAGCGATGAACTCCTGCGCCTGCGCGACCGGCAGCGCGTTCGGGTCGTAGCCGGCGACGCAGGAGGCGATGTCTTGCAGGCGCGTCATGCTGGGCCGCGCTGCAGCTGCCGCAACTCGTCGGGCGTGTTGGCGTTGAAGAACGCCGCCTCGTCGTCGAAGACCACGTCGACGCAGCGATGCTGCGCGGTCCAGCGGTCGATCTTGCGCTGGCCTTCATGGGTGAAGCGCACGAGGCTCTCCATCAGGGTCGACTTCATCAGGCAGAACACCGGCTGCACCTGCACGCCATCGACGGTGCGCGTTGCCGCCATCGCGATCTCGGCATCGCGCGCGACGAGCTCGCTGCCGAGGCGCTGCACGAGGTCGGCCGGAAAGTTCGGCGTGTCGCACGGCACGGTGACGAGGTAAGGCGTTTCACAGCGTTCCAGGCCCGCCAGAAAGCCCGCCAACGGGCCCGGATAGTCGGGCAAGGCATCCGGCCACACCGGCACGCCGAACGCATCGTAGGCGCCGAGATTTCGATTGGCGTTGATCATGATGTGCCCAACCTGCGGCTCGAGGCGCATCAACGCATGCATCGCGAGCGGCAAGCCTTGATGATTCTGCAAGCCCTTGTCGACGCCGCCCATGCGGCTGCCGCGGCCGCCGGCGAGGATCAGGCCGGTGATGTCGTCTTTCGGGATAGTCATCGTGGGGGCTGTCATTCCTAGCCGCCGATGTAATGCATCTCGACGCGGCGTTCGCCGTTGCCGACGTCGGCTGCCATCGCACCACGAAGCTCCGAATAGCGGTCGCCGCGGCCGCGCCAGATCTCGCCGATCGCCGCTTCGATCTGCGCGTCGGCATAGCCGCCGCGCAGCAGCGCGCGCAGGTCGTGGCCGTGGGTGGCGAACAGGCAGAGGAAGAGCTTGCCCTCGGTCGACAGGCGCGCGCGGTTGCAGTCGCGGCAGAACGCTTGGGTGACGCTCGAGATCACGCCGATCTCGCCGCTGCCGTCGACGTAGCGCCAGCGCTCGGCCACTTCGCCGCTGTAGTTGGGCTCGATCGGCTCGACGCCGAACTCCGCGTCGAGGCGCGCGATGACTTGTGCCGACGGCAGCACCTCGTCCATGCGCCAGCCATTCGTCGCGCCGACGTCCATGTACTCGATGAAGCGCAGGATGATCGGCGTGCCCTTGAAGTGGCGCGCCATCGCGATGATCTCGTGGTCGTTGGTGCCGCGCTTGACGACCATGTTGACCTTGATCGGCCCGAGCCCTACGCGCTCGGCCACCTCGATGCCGCGCAGCACCTCGGCGACCGGGAAGTCGGCGTCGTTCATGCGGCGGAAGATCGCGTCGTCGAGTGCGTCGAGACTGACGGTGACGCGCTGCAGCCCGGCGTCCTTCAGCGACTGCGCCTTCTTCGCAAGCACCGACGCGTTGGTCGTCAGCGTGATGTCGAGCGGCTCGCCTGCTGGCGTCGCGAGGGCGCTGAGCATCTCGACCAAGACCTCCAGATTCTTGCGCAGCAGCGGCTCGCCGCCGGTCAGGCGAATCTTTTGCACGCCATGCGCGACGAAGAGTCGCGCGACGCGGGTGATCTCCTCGAAGCTCAACAAGGACGAGTGCGGCAGGAATTGGTAGTTCTTGTCGAACACTTCCTTGGGCATGCAGTAGCTGCAGCGAAAGTTGCAGCGGTCGGTGACCGAGATGCGCAGGTCGCGCAGCGGTCGCCCGAGGGTATCGGCGAGCAAGCCGTTGGCCGGCAACGCGACCGCAGGCACCGCCGGGATGGCGGCGGCGTAGCGGTGGTCGGCGAGCGGAATGACGCGGTCTGTCATGGCGCCATTTTGCCTGCGTGGCGCAGGGCATGAGCGGCGCAGGGCCTGGGGCCCCATTGCCTCGGGACCTGCAATACGATCCCACATCCACGGTACCGCGAGCCCGAAAGGAAGCGTCATGTTCAAAGCCCTGCTGCTCGAAAAGACCGACGCCGGCTTTCGCGCCGGAATCCAGTCGCTGGATGAAAGTCGTCTGCCCGAAGGTGACGTGCTGATCAAGGTTGCGCATTCGACGATCAACTACAAGGACGCGCTGGCGATCACGAACAAGAGCCCGATCGTTCGCAGCTGGCCGATGGTCGCCGGCATCGACGGCGCGGGGACGGTGATCGAGAGCCGCCATCCGAAGTGGAAGACGGGCGACGCGGTGATCCTGAATGGCTGGGGCGTCGGCGAATCGCACTGGGGGTGTCTGGCGGAGAAGGCAAAACTGAACGGCGACTGGCTGGTCAAGTTGCCGGTGGCATTCACGACTCGCCAGGCAATGGCCATCGGCACGGCGGGCTACACCGCGATGCTCAGCGTGCTCGCGCTGGAGCGCCATGGGCTGAAGCCGGGCGATGGCGATGTGCTGGTGACCGGTGCGACCGGCGGCGTCGGCAGCGTGGCGATCGCGGTGCTGTCGCGACTCGGCCACCGTGTCGTCGCGTCGACCGGCAAGGTCGAAGAGGGCGACTACCTGAAGTCGCTCGGCGCGGCGGAGATCGTCGATCGCAGCGAGCTCGGTGCACCCGGCAAGCCCTTGCAGAAAGAGCGCTGGGCCGCGGTCGTCGATGCGCTCGGCAGTCACACGCTCGCCAATGCACTCGCGCAAACGCGCCGCGCCGGCGCGGTCAGCGCCTGCGGGCTGGCGCAAGGCGCGGACCTGCCGGCGACGGTGATGCCGTTCATCCTGCGCGGTGTGGCGCTGCTCGGCATCGACAGCGTGATGGCGCCGCTGCCGCTGCGCGAGCAGGCGTGGGAGCGCCTCGCGCGCGACCTCGACCCTGCCAAGCTCGAAGCCATGATCGACGAGGTGCCGCTGGAACGAGCGGTGTCGAAAGCCGATGCCTTGATCCAGAGCAAGATGCGCGGCCGCATCGTCGTTTCAATTGCGTGAGACACGGAGATGATGATGACCCGCTACGCTGAGTTCCACCGACGCTCGATCACCGACCGCGACGGCTTCTGGCGCGAGCAGGCCGCGCTGATCGACTGGCAGCGGCCGTTCGACCAGGTCTGCGACTACAGCCATCCGCCGTTCGCGCGCTGGTTCGTCGGCGGGCAGACCAACCTGTGCCACAACGCGGTCGATCGTCATCTTCAGGACCGCGCCGAGCAGAACGCATTGATCTTCGTCTCGAGCGAGACCGGCGAGGAAGAGGTCTACAGCTTTCGCGAGCTGCATGCCGAAGTGCAGCGCATGGCCGCGGTGCTGCAATCGCTCGGCGTCAAGCAAGGCGACCGCGTGCTCGTCTACATGCCGATGATTCCGCAAGCCGCGTTCGCGATGCTCGCTTGCGTGCGCATCGGCGCGATCCACTCGGTGGTGTTCGGCGGCTTCGCGAGCGTGAGCCTGGCAAGCCGCATCGACGATGCGCAGCCGACTGTGATCGTCAGCGCGGATGCCGGAAGCCGCGCCAGCAAGGTCGTGGCCTACAAACCTCTGCTCGACGAAGCGATTCGACTTGCCGAGTGGAAACCGGCGAAGGTGCTGCTGGTCGATCGGCGCATGGCGCCGATGGAGCGCGTCGCGGGTCGAGACGAAGACCATGCGGCGCTGCGCCAGCAACACATCGATGCACAAGTGCCCTGCGTGTGGGTCGATGCGACGCATCCGAGCTACACGCTGTACACCAGCGGCACGACGGGCAGGCCGAAGGGCGTGCAGCGCGACACCGGCGGCTATGCGGTGGCGCTGGCGGCGAGCATGAAGCACATCTTTCTGGGCCAGCCCGGCGAGACCTACTTCTCGACCAGCGACATCGGCTGGGTCGTCGGCCACAGCTACATCGTCTACGGTCCGCTGATTGCCGGCATGGCCACCATCATGTACGAAGGCCTGCCGATCCGCCCCGACGCGGGCATCTGGTGGAGCCTGGTCGAGAAGTACCAGGTGACCGCGATGTTCAGCGCGCCGACCGCGGTGCGCGTGCTGAAGAAGCAGGACCCGAAGTACCTGCATCAATACGACTTGAGCTCGCTGCGCGCGCTGTTCCTGGCCGGCGAGCCGCTCGACGAGACGACCGCAAAGTGGATCGCCGATGGCCTGGGCCGACCGGTCATCGACAACTACTGGCAGACCGAGACCGGCTGGCCGATTCTCGCGATCGCCAACGGCATCGAGCCGCTGCCGAGCAAGTTCGGCAGCCCGGGCTTTGCGATGTACGGCTACGACATCAAGCTGCTCGACGAGCACACCGGCGAAGAGCTGACCGGTGCGAATCAGAAAGGCGTCGTCGTCATCGAAGGGCCGCTGCCGCCGGGCTGCATGCAGACGGTGTGGCGCGACGATGCGCGCTTCGTCAAGACCTACTGGCACAGCGTGCCCGGCAAGATGGTCTATACCACTTTCGATTGGGGCATCCGAGACGAAGACGGCTACTACTTCATCCTCGGACGCACCGACGACGTGATCAACGTCGCTGGCCATCGGCTCGGCACGCGCGAAATCGAGGAGAGCATTTCGAGCCACCCGAACGTCGCCGAAGTGGCGGTGGTCGGCGTCGCCGATCAGCTCAAGGGCCAGGTTGCGATGGCCTTCGTCGTCGCGAAGGACGCGAGCGGACTCACTGATGCCGCAGCTCGAATGAAGCTCGAAGGCGAGATCATGAAGACGGTCGACGAGCAGCTCGGCGGCGTCGCCCGCCCGTCACGCGTGCACTTCGTCGGCGTGCTGCCGAAGACGCGATCCGGCAAGCTGCTGCGGCGCGCGATTCAAGCGGTCTGCGAGCAGCGCGACCCGGGTGATCTGACGACGATCGAAGACCCGAGTGCGCTGCAGCAGATCAAGGACCTCGTCTGCGCTTAGAGCACCTCGCTGGCGAAGTCCGCGAGCCTCGAGCGCTCGCCGCGCGCCAGCATGATGTGGCCCGAATGCGGCCAGCCCTTGAAGCGGTCGACGGCGTAGGTCAGGCCCGAGCTGCCCTCGGTGAGATACGGCGTGTCGATCTGCGCCAGGTTGCCGAGGCAAACGATCTTCGTGCCCGGGCCGGCGCGCGTGATCAGTGTCTTCATCTGCTTCGGTGTGAGGTTCTGCGCCTCGTCGATGATCACGTACTTGTTGAGGAAGGTGCGACCGCGCATGAAGTTCAGGCTCTTGATCTTGATCTTGCTGCGAACCAGGTCGTTGGTCGCGGCACGGCCCCACTCGCCTGCGCCGCCGTCGCTCTTCGACAGCACTTCGAGGTTGTCGTCGAGGGCCCCCATCCACGGGCCCATCTTTTCTTCCTCGGTGCCGGGCAGGAAGCCGATGTCTTCACCGACCGGCACGGTGACGCGGGTCACGATGATCTCGGTATAGCGCCGATCGTCCATCACTTGCGACAGCCCCGCGGCCAGCGTCATCAGCGTCTTGCCGGTGCCCGCGGTGCCGGTCAGCGTGATGAAGTCGCACTCCGGATCCATCAGCAGGTTGAGCGCGAAGTTCTGCTCGCGGTTGCGCGCCGTCACGCCCCACACCGCGTTCTTGTTGTGCGTGTATTCGCGCAAGGTCTTCAGCACGGCGGTCTTGCCGGTGATCTCGGTGACCTTGGCGTACAGCGGCGCGGCGCCGGGTGCTTCGAGATAGACGAACTGGTTGATCAGCAAGGCCGGCACCAGCGGTCCGCTGATGCGGTAGAAGGTGCAGCCGCCCTGGCTCCAGCTTTCCATCGTCTTGCCGTGGCGGTCCCAAAAGTCGGTGGGCAACTGCAGCACGCCGGTGTAGAGCAAGTCGCCGTCTTCCAGCGTCTTGTCGTTGAAGTAGTCTTCGGCCGGCAAGCCCAATGCACGCGCCTTGATGCGCATGTTGATGTCTTTGGACACCAGCACCACGTCGCGCGCAGGCTTCTGCTCGCACAGCGCCTTCACGACGCCGAGGATCTGGTTGTCGGCCTTGCCTTGCGGCAGCCCTGCCGGCAAATTCACGTTGACGAGGTTGGTCTGGAAGAACAACTTGCCGGCAGCTTCTCGATGCCCGGTGCGCGACAGCGGCAGACCGTCGGACATGCCCGTCGCGTCACGACTGCCCATGCTGGCGGCCAGCGCGTCGAGATCGCGGCTCACCTGGCGGGCGTTGCGCGCGACCTCGGTCATCCCGCGCTTGTGCCCGTCGAGCTCCTCGAGCGTGATCATCGGCAAGTAGATGTCGTGCTCCTCGAAGCGGAACAGCGACATCGGGTCGTGCATCAGCACGTTGGTGTCGAGGACGAACAGCTTGGCCGGGCCGTTGCCGCGCGGCTTGCGCGGCCGCGCTTCGGGCAGTGGCCGATGCGCGACCGCGGTGTTCGCGCGCGTCTCGGCGGGAACGATCGGTGGCGCCGCCTCGACTGCCGCCGCGTCATACAGATTCAGCTCGGCAGGCGATGCCGGCTCGGCGGAGAGGCTGGTTTTCTGTGTGCGTTTGCCGGGTTTGGGTGCGGCCTGCGATTCGAAGTCGTTGGGGGTCAAAAGGGCGGCTCGTTTGGCAGGCGGCTTGGGCAGTGGCATGGATGTAGGAGTGGGGCTGGTGGGGGAAAAGAAAAGAGCCGCACAGTCGCCTGTGCGGCTCAGATGGAGAGGGTGCGCGTATCACTACTCACGGGCATGACTCATTATGCACATCCGGGCTGAGGGTACAACCCGTTTATCGGAACGCAGCAATCGGTATGCCCAAAAGACAAAGCCGACCTGGGTCGGCTTTTCTAAATCAGCGAAGCGTCCAGTTATCCGGTTTTCTTGATCGCCTTCACGGCCTTCAAAACTTCCTCGACGTGTCCGGCGACCTTGAGGCCGCGCCACTCGGCGCGCAACACGCCGTGACCATCGATCAGGAAGGTGCTGCGCTCGATGCCCTTGACCTTTTTGCCGTACATGATCTTGTTCTTGACCACGCCGAACATGTGACAAAGCTTTTCTTCGGTGTCGGCAATCAGCTCGAACGGCAACTCCAGCGCTTGCTTGAACTTGTCGTGCGACGCCATGTTGTCGCGCGAGACGCCGAACACGACCGCGCCGGCCTTGATGAAGTCCTTGTGATGATCGCGAAACTGCATCGCCTCAGTCGTGCAACCGGGCGTGTTGTCCTTCGGATAAAAGTACAGAACGACGATCTGGCCCGCGTAGGCCTGCGGCGTGAATTTCACGCCACCGGTGGCAAGCGCTTCAAATTCCGGGAGGGGTTTGTTGAGGGCTGGCGTCATGAAGTATTCTGCTTGGTTGCGCCTTGTGGGCGTAGCCTGTGATTATAAGGCCTCGGGCAAGCCATTCCGTCGCGACAGACTCACCCGATTGAGGAGGCGCTGCCCTCGAACAGCAGCGCAGCGACGACGTTGCGCCCTTCGGCCAACAGCACGTTGTAGGTTCGACAGGCGGCCGCAGTGTCCATCGTCTCGATGCCGATGCGCTGGTCCATCAAAGGCCGCAGCAGCGCCGGCGAGGCGAAGCGAATCCGCCGCCCGCTGCCGAAGATCACCAGCTCCGGCTTGAAGCCCACGAGCGTGGCAAAGTGGTCCGCCGCAAGCTCCTCGAACGAGGTCACCGGCCACGCCGTCACATCGCCGGTCCACGGCACGATGACGCTGCGAGTGTGCTGCGTGCCGTTGACGATCACACCGTCGGGGCCATGACGTGAAATGGCGTTGGTTCCATCGATGCGATCGGCTTGCAGCTTCAAGGCGGCCACCCAAGTGCGTATGGTTAAATTATAAGTTTTGCGCCGCAGCAAAAGTGCACCGGAGGCCCTTTGAAACCCATCGTCAAGTCGAGCAAGCTCGCCAACGTCTGCTACGACATCCGCGGCCCCGTGCTCGACAAGGCCCGCGAGATGGAGGAGGAGGGCCACAAGATCATCCGCCTGAACATCGGCAACATCGCGGCCTTCGGCCTCGAGCCGCCCGACGAAATCGTGCAGGACATGATCCGCAACATGCCGCATGCGGCCGGCTACACCGACAGCAAAGGCATGTTCGCGCCGCGCAAGTCGATCGTGCACTACACGCAGGAGAAACTGATCCACGGCGTGACGGTCGACGACGTGTACCTCGGCAATGGTGCGTCCGAGTTGATCGTGATGAGCATCAACGCGCTGCTCAACGACGGCGACGAGGTGCTGCTGCCGGCGCCCGACTATCCGCTGTACACCGCGGCGGTGGCGCTGTCGGGTGGCACGCCGGTGCACTACCTGTGCGACGAGCAGTCGGGGTGGATGCCCGACATCGCCGAACCCGAACAACCCGACCGGCGCGCTGTACCCGACGAGCGTGCTGCAAGAGATCGTCGAGGCCGCACGAGTGCACCAGCTGATCGTCTTCGCCGACGAGATCTACGACAAGACGCTGTACGACGGCGAGACGCACACCAGCATCGCGTCGCTTGCCGACGACGTGCTGTTCGTCACCTTCAACGGCTTATCGAAGAACTATCGCTCTTGCGGTTACCGCGCCGGCTGGATGGTCGTGTCGGGCGAGAAGCGCCACGCAAAGGACTACATCGAAGGCCTGAACATGCTGGCGTCGATGCGGTTGTGCTCCAACACGCCGGGGCAGCTCGCGATCCAGACCGCGCTCGGCGGCTACCAGAGCATCAAGGACCTCGTCGCGCCGGGCGGCAGATTGTTCCGCCAGCGCGAGCTCGCATATCAGCTGCTGAGCGATATTCCCGGTGTCAGCGTCGTCAAGCCGAAGGCCGCGCTGTACTTGTTCCCCAAGCTCGACGCGAAGCTGTACCCGATCGCCGACGACCAGCAGTTCGCCTACGAGCTTCTCGCTGAAGAGAAGGTGCTGATCGTGCAAGGCACCGGATTCAACTGGGGCCAGCCGGATCATTTCCGCATCGTCTTCCTGCCGAACTCGGACGACCTTGCCGAGGCGATCGGCCGCATCGCCCGCTTCCTCGATCACTACCGCAAAAGACATTCCCACTGAGCACTGCACATCATGAAAGCCATCCAAGTCGGCCTGCTGGGCATCGGCACTGTGGGCAGCGGCACCTTCAACGTGCTGCGCCGCAATCAGGAAGAGATTCGCCGCCGCGCCGGCCGCGGCATCGAGATCACGATGGTGGCCGACCTCGACACCGCACGCGCCCGAGCGGTCGTCGGTGACAGCGCGCGTGTCGTCGCCGATGCGCGCGAGGTCATCGCGAACCCCGAGATCGACATCGTCATCGAGCTGATCGGCGGCTACGGAATCGCCAAGGCCCTGGTGATGGAAGCCATCGCCGCCGGCAAGCATGTGGTCACCGCCAACAAGGCGCTGCTCGCGGTGCATGGCACCGAGATCTTCGCTGCGGCGCGCGAGAAGGGTGTGATGGTCGCGTTCGAAGGCGCGGTGGCCGGCGGCATTCCGATCATCAAGGCGCTTCGCGAAGGGCTGACGGCCAACCACATCGAGTGGATCGCCGGCATCATCAACGGCACGACCAACTTCATCCTGTCGGAGATGCGCGCCAAGGGCCTGGACTTCGGCGCGGCGCTGAAGGAGGCGCAGGCTCTCGGATATGCCGAAGCCGACCCGAGCTTCGACATCGAAGGCGTCGATGCCGCGCACAAGGCAACGATCATGAGCGCGATCGCGTTCGGCATTCCGGTGCAGTTCGACAAGGCGCACGTCGAGGGCATCACGACGCTGCAGGCCGCCGACATCACCTATGCCGAGCAACTCGGCTACCGCATCAAGCTGCTCGGCATCACCAAGCGGCGCGACGACGGCATCGAATTGCGCGTGCACCCGACGCTGGTGCCGGCGAAGCGCCTGATCGCCAACGTCGAAGGCGCGATGAACGCGGTTCTGGTGCAGGCCGATGCCGTGGGCACGACGCTGTACTACGGCAAGGGCGCGGGCGCCGAGCCAACGGCGTCGGCGGTCGTGGCCGACCTCGTCGACATCACGCGACTGCACACGGCGGACCCCAACCATCGTGTGCCGCACCTCGCGTTCCAGCCCGACGAGCTCGCGCCAACGCCGATTCTGCCGATCGACAAAGTCGTCACCGCGTTCTACCTGCGTCTGCAAGTGGCCGACAAGGCCGGCGTGCTGGCGCGCATCACCGGCATCCTCGCGGCACTCGGCATTTCCATCGACGCGCTGCTGCAGCGCCCGAACGACAGCGGCGGTACCGAGGGCGCGACGCAGACCGATGTGATCATCCTGACCCACGACACTGTCGAAGGCGAGATGAACAAGGCAATCGCGCAGATGCAGGCGCTGCCCACCGTGCTCGCACCGATCGTGCGAATCCGCAAAGAAGAACTCAACTGAAGGATGGACCACCCCCGAAGCGCCTTCGGCGCTCCCCCTCAAGGGGGCGCCGCCAGCGGCCCGGCAAAGCCGGCTCCGCGGCGGCTGCTTGATGCGCTGGGTTCACGCGCAAGTAGCGCCAACGGAAAACTGACATGAAGTACATCAGCACCCGCGGCGACCCGCACCAGCGCAGCTTCTGCGAGATCCTGCTCGAGGGACTCGCACCCGACGGCGGGCTATACCTCCCGCTGCGCTACCCGAACGTCGACGCGGCGACACTGGGCTACTGGCGATTGCTGCCGTATCCTGAGCTCGCATTCGAGGTGCTGTCGCTGTTCATCGATGACATTCCGCCGGCCGACTTGCGCTCCATCGTCGCGAAGACCTACACCGCGGAGATCTTCGGCACCCACGCGATCACGCCGTTGAAGCCGCTGGAGCCGGGCCTGTCGCTGCAAGCGCTGTCCAACGGCCCGACGCTCGCCTTCAAGGACATGGCGATGCAGTTGCTGGGCAACCTGTTCGAGTACGAGCTCGCTCGCCGCGGCGAGACGCTGAACATCCTCGGCGCGACCTCGGGCGACACCGGCAGCGCGGCCGAGTACGCGATGCGCGGCAAGCATGGCGTCAAGGTCTTCATGCTGAGCCCGCGCGGCCGCATGAGCGCGTTCCAGCAGGCGCAGATGTTCAGCCTGCAAGACGCCAACATCCACAACATCGCGATCGAAGGCGTGTTCGACGATTGCCAGGACATCGTCAAGGCGGTGTCGAACGACCTCGAGTTCAAGCGCCGCCACAAGATCGGCACGGTGAACTCGATCAACTGGGCGCGCCTGCTGGCGCAGGTCGTCTACTACTTCGCCGGCTACTTTCAGGCCTCCAAGTCCGACGAGGAGGAGGTGAGCTTCGCGGTGCCGTCGGGCAACTTCGGCAACATCTGCGCCGGCCATGTCGCACGGATGATGGGGCTGCCGATCAAGCAGCTCGTGCTCGCGACGAACGAGAACGACGTGCTCGATGAGTTCTTTCGCACCGGCACCTACCGCGTGCGCGGCAGCGCCGAGACGCACGAGACGTCTAGCCCGTCGATGGACATCTCGAAGGCATCGAACTTCGAGCGCTTCGTGTTCGACCTGCTCGGTCGCGACGCGGCGCGAACGAAGAGCCTGTTCAAGACCGAGATCGAGCAGCATGGCTCGTTCGCGATCGGGCAAGAGGACTTCGAGCGCATCGGCGAGTTCGGCTTCGTCTCCGGATCGAGCACGCATGCCGACCGCATCGCGACGATCCGTGACACCTGGCAACGCCACGGCGTGATGATCGACACGCACACCGCTGACGGGCTTAAGGTGGCACGCGAACACCAGGAAGCCGGCGTGCCGATGATCGTGCTCGAGACTGCACTGCCGGCGAAGTTTGCCGAGACCATCGTCGAAGCCATCGGAGTCGAGCCGCCGCGGCCAACCGCGATGCAGGGCATCGAGCAACTCCCCAAGCGCTTCACGGTGATGCCGGCCGACGCGCAGGTGGTCAAGCGCTACATCGCTGACAATGTCTGAAGCATGAAAGTCGTTGGGTTCAGCGGTTACTCGGGCTCCGGCAAGACGACGCTGGTCGAGCAGCTGATCGCGCGCCTGCGCCTCGCGGGTCAACGCGTCTCCGTCGTCAAGCATGCGCACCATTCGTTCGACATCGACCAGCCCGGCAAGGACTCATGGCGGCATCGCCAGGCCGGTGCGTTCGAGGTCGTGATCGCGTCCGACCGGCGGCTCGCGAAGATTCGCGAATACGAAGTGCAAGCCGACCCGACCGTGCACCAGTTGATCGCCGAGCTCTACGATTGCGACTGGGTGCTGGTCGAAGGCTTCAAGCATGCCGACCTGCTGAAGATCGAGGTCTGGCGCGCGGCCACCGGCAAGCCAGTGCAGTACCCGAACGACCCGTTTGTCGTGGCAATTTGCACCGACAGCGCCGACCAGTTGCCCGAGCCGACCGGCCTGCCGTTGTTCGACCTCAACGATCCCGATGCCGTGGCCCATTTCCTACTCGGTAACCCCGCGCGCTATGAGTACCGATCCCCTTTCTTCGACGCTGACCCCGCGAGCGCCGCTGCTGACGCTGGAGCAGGCGCTGGAGCGCTTGATCAGCGCGACCCTAGCGTTCCCGGCAGCTGACGCGCAGAGCGTTTCGACCTTCGATGCGCTCGGCCGCGTGCTGGCCGACGACGTGCGCTCGACGCTCGACGTGCCGCCGGCCGACAACAGCGCGATGGACGGCTATGCGCTGCGCTGCGCCGATGTCATCGAAGCCGGCGCCGTGCTGCGAGTCAGCCAGCGCATCGCGGCCGGCGGGGCTAAGTCGGCGCTCGAAGCGGGTACCGCGGCGCGCATCTTCACCGGCGCGCAAATTCCCGCAGGCGCCGATGCGATCGTCATGCAGGAACAATGCGAAGCGCAGGACGGCGCGGTGCGCGTCAACATGATCCCGACATCGGGCCAATGGATTCGCCGCTGCGGCGAAGACGTGATGAACGGCGCCGTCGTGCTCGCGCGCGGGCAACGTCTGACGCCGCAAGCGCTCGGCTTGGCCGCGTCGGTTGGCGCCGCGACGCTGCGAGTCGCGCGTCGTCCCAGGGTCGCGCTGTTCTCGACCGGCGACGAGCTCGTGATGCCCGGCGAGCCGTTGAAGCCGGGTGCAATCTACAACTCGAACCGCTACACCTTGCGCGGATTGATCCAGTCGCTGGGCTGCGACTGCACCGACCTCGGCATCGTCCCCGATCGGCTCGATGCCACACGCGAAGCGCTACGCCGCGCAGCGCAAGGCAACGACCTCATCGTCACTTGCGGCGGCGTGTCGGTCGGCGAGGAAGATCACCTGAAGCCTGCCGTGCAGGCCGAAGGCCGGCTCGACTTGTGGCAGATCGCAATCAAGCCCGGCAAGCCGCTCGCGTTCGGCTACGTGAATCGGTTCGATGGCAGCGCGGCATATTTCATCGGCCTGCCGGGCAACCCGGTTTCGAGCTTCATCACGTTTTTGCTGGCGGTGCGCCCGCTGCTGCTGCACTTGCAAGGCGCTGTTCAGCTCGAGCCGCGCGGCATCTCGCTGCGCGCCGATTTCGATTGGCCGCGCCCCGACCGGCGGCGCGAATTCCTGCGCGTGCGCCGCACCGACAGCGGTGGCCTCGAGCTGTTCGCGAATCAGAGCTCGGGCGTGTTGACTTCCGTCGTGTGGGGCGACGGCGTCGTCGACAACCCGCCAGGCCGAGCGATCCAGCGCGGCGACGCGGTGCGCTACCTCGCATTCTCCGAGCTGCTGTCATGAACGTCACGGTGCGCTATTTCGCGTCAATCCGCGAAGTGCTCGGGTCCGGGGAGCAGATCGAGGTCCCGGCCGAGACGACGCTGTCGCGGCTGCGTGATCAGCTGATCGAGCGCAGCGCGAAGCATGCTGTGGTTCTCGCGCGCGGCCGCGCCTTGCGTTGCGCACTGAACCAGACACTCAGCGATGAATCGGCGGTCGTCAGCGAAGGTGCCGAAGTCGCCTTCTTCCCGCCGGTGACCGGAGGTTGAGATGACACAGCCGCGGGTCAGCGTGCAAACCAACGACTTCGACCTCGGCGCCGAGGTCGCGGCGCTGCGCGCAGGCGACGCCGGAGTCGGCGCGGTGGCGGCGTTCGTCGGCACGGTGCGCGATCGCAACGACGGCTCGGGCGTCAGCTCGATGGAGCTCGAGCACTACCCCGGCATGACAGAGAAGGCGATCGAATCGATGATCGACGAGGCGCAGCAACGCTTCGACATTCGCGCCGTGCGGGTGATCCACCGCGTCGGCGTGCTTCGGCCGCAAGACCAGATCGTTCTCGTTGCCGTGACCTCGTCGCACCGAGGCCAGGCGTTCCAGGCGTGCGAATTTCTGATGGACTACCTGAAGACGCAAGCGCCGTTCTGGAAGAAGGAACACACGCCCGAAGGCGCGCGCTGGGTCGATGCGCGCAGTGCCGACGACGCGGCGGCGCAGCGCTGGGGCATCGCGTCCCGCAACACCGCGGACTGAGCCTCGGCTAGGGGCCGGGCGCCAGGCTCGGCGGGTCTTGCGCGTCGGGGTTGATCACGCCGAAGTGCGCCGGTACATGTGCGAAGAACACGCGGATCTTCTCGCGGTGGATGAGGTCGATCAGTCGCTGCGCCTCGTCGGCCGTGACGATGAACTCGACCTCGATCGTCAGCGTGCCGGCGAGCTCGACGAAGTGCGCCTCGTGCAGCTGGTGATGCCGCCCGAAGCCAGCCATCGCGCGAAACGCCGACCCGCCTCGAATGCCCATCTGGTTGGCCTGCTCGAGCAGCCACTCCCAGACCAGCCGGCCGTGGCAGCGCTGACTCTCGTGAACGTAGAACCTCAGCAATGAACCTTGCATGGCTAGACTCCTGTCGATGGTTCAGCCCCGCGTCCAGACAATGGTGGCGATGCCGGCGAAGGTCATCGTCACCGAGCCGATGACGTGCAACGCGATCGCGCCCACCGCCCAACTCAGTCGCCCCTGCTGGAGCAAGGTGGTGAGCTCGGCTGAGAAGGTGGAAAACGTCGTTAGCCCGCCGCAAAAGCCGGTGATGATGAAGAGGCGCCACTCGGGCGCGAGCGCCGAGTACGTCGCGAAGAACGCGATCGCGAGACCGATGACGTAGCCGCCGACCAGGTTCGCGGCCAGGGTGCCCGGCGGGATCGTCGGAAACACGCTGTTGAACCTGTCACCGAACTGCCAGCGCAGCAGTGCGCCGATCGACGCACCGAGCGAGATGGCGAGTACCGATTTCCACATGAACCTGTCCTTGTCCGCGGCGTTGCAAGAAGCGGCATTGTCTTGAAAATGAGGCCCGGTGCCCAATGTGCCCGGGATCGGAGGAATCTTCCCATGCGACTCGACAAGCTGACGACCAAATTCCAGGAAGCGCTCGCCGAGGCCCAGAGCCTGGCGATCGCGCGCGACAACCCGTACATCGAACCCGCGCATTTGCTCGCGGCGATGCTGACCCAGGCCGAAGGGCCGAAGGCCTTGCTCGAGCGTGCCGGCGTCAACACCGCGAAGCTGCAGAAGGCGCTCGACGCCGAAATCAACAAGCTGCCACAGGTCCAAGGCGGCGAGCAGGTGCAAGCCGGGCGCGACCTCGTCGGCCTGCTGCAGGCGGCCGAGAAAGAAGCGGGCAAGCGCGGCGACCAGTTCATCGCGAGCGAAATGTTCCTGCTCGCCGCCGCCGATGCGAAGAGCGCTATCGGCCCGCTGGTCAAGGAGCATGGCTTGACACGCAAGGCGCTCGAAGCCGCGATCGACGCCGTGCGCGGTGGGCAGAAGGTTGACAGCGCCGAAGCCGAAGGTCAGCGCGAGGCACTCAAGAAGTACACGATCGACCTCACCGAGCGCGCCAAGCTCGGCAAGCTCGACCCGGTGATCGGCCGCGACGACGAGATCCGCCGTGCGATCCAGGTGCTGCAGCGGCGCACCAAGAACAACCCGGTGCTGATCGGCGAGCCGGGCGTGGGCAAGACGGCGATCGTCGAGGGCCTCGCGCAACGCATCATCGCCGGCGAAGTGCCCGATGCGCTGAAGAGCAAGCGCGTGCTGGTGCTCGACATGGCCTTGCTGCTCGCCGGTGCCAAGTACCGCGGCGAGTTCGAGGAGCGGCTGAAAGGCGTGCTGAAAGAAGTCGCGCAGGACGAAGGCCAGACCATCGTCTTCATCGACGAGATCCACACGATGGTCGGCGCTGGCAAGGCCGAGGGCGCGATCGATGCCGGCAACATGCTCAAGCCCGCGCTCGCACGCGGCGAGCTGCATTGCATCGGCGCGACCACGCTCGATGAATACCGCAAGTACATCGAGAAGGACGCGGCACTCGAGCGGCGCTTCCAGAAGATCCTCGTCGGCGAGCCGAGCGTCGAGGCAACGATCGCGATCCTGCGCGGGCTGCAGGAGAAGTACGAGGTTCACCATGGCGTCGAGATCACCGACCCGGCGATCGTTGCCGCGGCCGAGCTGAGTCACCGCTACATCACCGATCGCTTCCTGCCCGACAAGGCGATCGACCTCGTCGACGAGGCGGCGGCCAAGGTCAAGATCGAGATCGACTCCAAGCCGGAGGCGATGGACAAGCTCGACCGCCGCCTGATCCAGCTGAAGATCGAGCGCGAGGCCGTCAAGCGCGAGAAGGACGAAGCGTCGAAGAAGCGGCTGAGCCTCATTGAAGACGAGATCGCCAAGCTGCAGCGCGAAGCTGCCGACCTCGAAGAAATCTGGAAGGCCGAGAAGGCTGCGGCGCAGGGCTCGGCGCATGTGAAGGAAGAGATCGACCGCATCCGCACGCAGATCGAGGAATGGAAGCGCAAGGGCGACTTCAACAGAGTCGCCGAGCTGCAGTACGGCCGGTTGCCCGAGCTCGAGAAGACGCTGAAGGATGCGCAGGCGAAGGAAGCGAAGAAGAGTGCGGGCAAGCCGCAGCTGCTGCGCACGATGGTCGGCGCCGAAGAGATCGCCGAGGTCGTCGCGCGCGCGACCGGCATCCCGGTGTCCAAGCTGATGCAGGGCGAGCGCGAGAAGCTGCTGCAGATGGAAGACAAGCTGCACCAGCGCGTCGTCGGGCAGGACGAGGCCATCAGCGCGGTCGCCAACGCGATCCGGCGCTCGCGCTCGGGGCTGTCGGACCCGAACCGACCGACTGGCTCGTTCCTGTTCCTCGGCCCGACCGGGGTGGGCAAGACCGAGCTGTGCAAGGCGCTCGCGGGCTTCCTGTTCGACAGCGAAGACCATCTGATTCGCGTCGACATGAGCGAGTACATGGAGAAGCACTCGGTGGCACGCTTGATCGGCGCACCGCCGGGTTATGTCGGCTACGAAGAGGGCGGCCGCTACTCGACGAGATCGAGAAGGCGCACCCCGACGTCTTCAACGTGCTGTTGCAGGTGCTCGACGATGGGCGCCTCACCGACGGCCAGGGCCGCACGGTCGACTTCAAGAACACGGTGATCGTGATGACCTCGAACCTCGGATCGCACCTCATCATGCAGATGGTCGGACAGGACAGCGACGCGATCCGCGACGCAGTCTGGGTCGAGGTGAAGCAGCACTTCCGCCCCGAGTTCTTGAACCGCATCGACGAGACGGTCGTGTTCCACGCGCTCGACGCGAAGCACATCGAATCGATCGCGAAGATCCAGCTCAAGGTGCTGGAGGCGCGGCTCGAAAAGATGGAGATGAAGCTCGACGTGTCAGCGCAGGCGCTCGCGGCACTCGCAAAGGCCGGCTTCGACCCGGTGTTCGGCGCCCGGCCGCTCAAGCGCGCGATTCAACAGCGCATCGAGAACCCGGTCGCCAAGCTGATCCTCGAAGGCAAGTTCGGGGCTAAGGATGTGATTCCGGTGGATGTGGAAGACGGGGAGTTTGTCTTCGAGCGGACGGTGCATTAATGGGAATCAGCCCGCCGGCTCATCAAAGATGGCATCCATCCGCAGGATCTGCAGCCGAGCCAGGGTCAAGTTCGCGTGCGTCTTGTCGAGCACCGCGTGCAGCGCGAAGCCGGGATGCTTCGGCACCGCGCGCAGCAGCAGGTGATGTGCGCCGAGCGTGATCGCCGCATCGGGCAACGCGTGGCCGAGGCCCAAGGTGCGGCTGGTCGACAGCATCGCGGCCAACAGTTCCGAGCCGTGCTCGGCGAGCGCGGCGGCGCCCGGGCTCGCGCCGGCGTGGACGATCTCGCGGCCGGTCGCAACCTCGAATACGCAGCAGCTGACCATGCCGGTCAGCTCGCTCAATTGATGCACATAGCGCGACAGCGGATCCTGCGCTTGCTCGCTGCGTGACGCTGCACCGGAGACGCTCGGCATCGGTCGCAAGGGCAGCGGCTCGGCGCTTCGGCTCGCGGTCGTCGCAGGCATGTTGCTGCCGATTCCACCGGGCCGCGTCGTCTGGTAGACCGGCGCGGAGCCGGTGCGGGACGTGGATTCGCCGTGCAGTCGCGTCCAGGTGCTGCTGATGAAGTTCCACGCGTCGGCCGGGCGCGTGACCTGCGGCGTCGTTCGCACGTTGACGCCGGTGCCGCGCGACAGCTCGACGCCGTGCGTCACGAGCGCATTCGCCGCCGACAGCGGCAGCATCAGCAGCTGGCGATTCGGCCACGGGCCGGCTCGCATGTCGTCGTGCAGCGGCTTGAGCGTCGCTGCCATCGCATGCAGCGGCACGTCGCCGACGAGGATGACGCCGAGCGTGCTGAACGCGAGCAGTGTGGTGGCCAGCGCCCGCCGCGAGACCGTGTCGGCATCGGCTTCGGTCGCGTAGATGCGCAGCACGCCGCCTTCTGCGGTCGGCAGCTCGACGAACTCGATCGTCGCCAGCGTATTGCCGTAGCCCTGCCGGCGGATCACGAGTTTCTGCACCGCTTTCTTGCTCGCCGCCGCCACGCCCGCGAGCAGCTTGCGCGACGCATGCGTCGCGATGTCGTGCACCGCGATGAACTCAGGATGCAGATGCTCGAACTGCTGCTGCATCGCCGGGCCGGGGTCGCATGAGACGAACAGCTCGCGCAGGTTGTCACCGACCAGGCGGCCGATGTCGCGCTGCTCGGTCGCGAGGTAATCGTCTTCATCGCGAACCAGCTGCGTCTGCGCGCGCGTCGCCTGCCACGCATCGGGTGCTGGCGTCGGCGGTTCGCTCTCGGCCGGAATCGACGAGTTCCAGGACGAACCTGCGATGGTCGGGATGGTCATGGTGATGATCAGTGTAAGGCGGCCGGACGCGTCCGATCGAGTGCTGTTTTCACTCCGGCCGATCGAGCGACGCCCCAAGCCGAGTGGACCCGGCTCGATAGAATGAGTTCGCTTCGCTTCGCGCCGACCGGCGTTCGTCCATGACCCAACCCGACACGGCAACACCCAAGGCTCCGGTGGTGATCATCGGCGCCGGACTGGCGGGTCTGACCGTCGCGCTGCAACTGGCGGATCGGCATCCGGTGATCGTGCTGGCCAAGCGCGGGCTCGAGGAGGCCGCCACCGCGTGGGCACAAGGCGGCATCGTCGGCGTGCTCGGCGAGGACGACAGCGTCGAGTCCCATGTGCGCGACACGCAGGATGCCGGCGCCGGCTTGGTCGACGAGAACGCCGCGCGATTCATCGCCGAGCACAGCGCCGACGCCGTCGAATGGCTGGTCAATCGCGGCGTGCCGTTCTCTGCCGACCCTGCCGGGCCGCTCGGCTTGCATCTCACACGCGAAGGCGGGCATGCGGTGCGCCGCATCGCCCACGCCGCTGACGCGACCGGCAAGGCGATCCACGACGTGCTGCTCGAGTCGGTGCGACGCCATCCGAACATTCAGTTACGCGAACGCTGGATGGCGCTCGACCTCATTACCTCGCGCCACCTGAAGCGCGACGAGACGCCGCATTGCTACGGGGTCTACGCGCTCGACATCGATCAGCAGCGCGTCGAGACCCTGCCCGCCGCCGCGGTCGTGCTGGCCACTGGCGGTGCCGGCAAGGTCTATCGCTACACCACGAACCCGGACACGGCAACAGGCGATGGCATTGCGATGGCGTGGCGCGCCGGCTGCCGCATCGGCAACATGGAGTTCATCCAGTTCCACCCGACCTGCCTGTACCACCCACAGGAGCGCAGCTTTCTGATCACCGAGGCATTGCGCGGGGAGGGTGCGCACCTGAAATTGCCCGACGGCACGCGCTTCATGGCGGCGCACGACGAGCGGATGGAGCTCGCGCCGCGCGACATCGTCGCCCGCGCGATCGACTTCGAGATGAAGAAGCACGGCGTCGACAACGTGCTGCTCGACGCGACGCACCTCGGCGAGCTGTTCCTGCGCGACCACTTCCCGACGATCCATGCGCGCTGCATGGCGCTCGGCATCGACATCGCGCGCCAGCCGATCCCGGTCGTGCCGGCGGCGCACTACACCTGCGGCGGCGTCGTCACCGACCTCAACGGCCGCTGCGATCTGCCGGGCCTGTATGCGGTCGGCGAGACGACGTATACCGGTCTGCACGGTGCGAATCGGCTGGCGAGCAACTCGCTGCTCGAATGCGTGGTGCTCGGCCGCACATGCGCCAGCGACATCCTCGAGCGCGACGGGCGCGGCGTGCCGATGCTGCCGGCA
>VBCQ01000251.1 GCA_005882155.1 Betaproteobacteria bacterium | reverse complement strand
GGTGTTCCTGTTCGACGAGCCGCTGTCCAACCTCGACGCGAAGCTGCGCGTCGCGATGCGCGCCGAGATCAAGGCGCTGCACCAGCGGCTGCGCACGACCACCGTCTACGTCACGCACGACCAGGTCGAGGCGATGACGATGGCCGACCGCATCGCGGTGATGCAAGACGGCAAGGTCGAGCAGATCGGCTCGCCGCTCGAGCTGTACGACCGGCCGAACAACCTCTTCGTCGCGCAGTTCATCGGCTCGCCGGCGATGAACATCATTGGCGGCACGCTGCATCGCAACGGCGACGGCAGCTTCGTGCACGCCGACGGCGACGTGCGCTGGCCGCTTGCGCGCGACGGCGGCGTGCATGGCCAGCCGGTGGTCTACGGCATCCGGCCCGAGCATTTGTCGCTCGCCGGCGAGAACGCGCCGGTGCAGGCTGAAGTCATCGTCGTCGAGCCGACCGGCGCCGAGACCGAGCTGCTCGTGAAGGCCGGCAACGCGCAAATCGTCATGGTGATGCACGGCCGCACGCGGGTGAAGCCGGGCGACCGAGTCGGCCTCGCGGTCGAGCCGGGCGCCGTCCACCTGTTCGACCAGAGCACGAAAGACAGCCTGCGCGCCACGTTGTAAATTCGATGAACCTTTCTCTCAGCAGTGGGGATTAACGACCTCACCGGGAGGACTCGATGCTCGGCAGGCGCAGCGACCACGGCAAGCCCCACGCGGGGACTGACAACGCCGTCGAGCAAAACGAGGCGCGGCTGATCTCGCAGATCGCCGCGGGCGAATTGAACGCCTTCGAAGACCTGTATCGCATCTACCACCCGCGGCTCAGCCGATTTCTCGATCGGGTGACGCGCCGCGCGAGTCTGGTCGAAGAGCTGCTCAACGACACGATGCTCGTCGTCTGGACGCGCGCCGACCGCTACAACGGAAGCTGCAAGGTGTCGACCTGGATCTTTGCGATCGCCTACCGCAAGGCCTTGAAAGCGCTGCAGCGGCTCGACGAGCCGGTGGAAGACATCGACGCCGATCTGCGCGCGAGCAGCGACGCCGGGCCCGAGCAGCAGGTGAGCCAGCGCGAGCTGCGCGAGCTGCTGGCCGGCGCGCTCGACGGCCTGTCGGCTGCGCATCGCGCCGTCGTTGACCTGACCTACTTTCACGGCATCGGCTACCGGGAGATTGCCGAGATCGTCGACTGCCCGGTCGACACCGTGAAGACGCGAATGCTGCACGCACGCCGCCGGCTGAGGAGCATGCTTGCAGCGCAATTGGGGGACCTCCTATGAGCAAGGCCAAAGTCGTTCATCTCGACTCGCACCAGGAAGTGCAGGCGCTGCTGCCGTGGTACGTGACGCAGCGTTTGTCGGGCGAAGAGCTGGTGCGCGTCGTGATGCACCTTGCCGACTGCCCGCGTTGCCAGGCCGACCTCGACATCGAACGCAAGCTGCAAGCCGCGCACCTGCAGATTGCGACCAGCGGGGACGTCGAGCGCGGCTTCGCGAAGCTGCGCGCCCGGATCACCAGTCATCACGCGCCGCGACAGCGGCCGCTGACGCTCGCGCAGCGGCTGCGCAGCGATTGGCGCGATGGCGCGGCGTGGATGCGCTGGGCAGTGGTTGCGCAATTCGCGACCGTGCCGCTGCTCGCGATCGTGCTCGCCTTGTGGCTGCTGCCGCCGTCGCCCGCAGACTCGTATCGCGGCCTCGGTGCGTCGGTGACCGCCGGCAGCGCGGTCGTGATGTTCAAGCCCGACGCCACCGAGCAAGACATCCGGCGCGCGCTCACTCGCAGCGGTGCACGCCTGATCGGCGGTCCCACAGTCACCGGTGCCTACGTGCTCGGCCTGCCTGCCGGCCGCCAGCATGCGGCGCTCGCCGAGCTGCGCACGCAGAGCGCAGTCGTGCTCGCCGAATCGCTCGATGCAGGGTCGCAGCCATGAGGTACGCGATCGCCACCCTGTTGCTCTGGCTCGCTGCGGCGTGGGCAGTCGCCGCCGACCCGGTGGCCATCGGCGACCCGAAGCAGCAAGTGCTGGTGCTGCTGCAAATGCCGCCCGAGCACTTTCGCCCCGACGGCAACTACGCCGGCAGCTATGGCGACGGGGCGGGCCGCAACGCGCGCCGCGGCATCGCGACACAGCTCGCGCGCGAGCACGGTCTGACGCTCGTCACCTCGTGGCCGATGCCGGTGCTCGGTGCCGATTGCTTCGTGATGGCCGTGCCGACGAGCGCTGCACCCGAGACCGTCGCACAAGCGCTGTCGCGCGATCGCCGTGTGATGTGGGCGCAGGCGATGAACATCTACCAGGCGCAAGGGCGAGGCCGCGACGACCCGCTGTATGCGGTGCAGCCGGCGGCGCGCGCTTGGCATCTGTCCGAGCTTCACGAGGTCGCGACCGGACGCGGCGTGCGTGTCGCCATCGTCGACAGCGGCGTCGACGAGCAGCATCCCGACTTGCTCGGCCAGGTCGCTCTGGCTGCCAACTTCGTCGATGGCCGGCCGGCGCTCGCCGAAGCGCACGGCACCGGCGTCGCCGGCATCATCTCGGCGCGCGCCGACAACGGCGTCGGCATCGTCGGCATAGCGCCGCAGGCGCGCGTGCTGGCCTTGCGCGCCTGTTGGCAGACGCCGTCGAACGCCACGCTGTGCACCAGCCTGAGCCTTGCGATGGCGCTGCATTTCGCGATCACCCACGATGCGCAAATCGTCAACCTGAGCTTGAGCGGTCCGCCCGATCGACTGCTCGCCAACCTGCTCGACGTGGCGATCGCGCGCGGCATCACGCTGGTCGCGCCGGTCGACGCGGCGGCGGCCGGCGGCGGCTTTCCGGCCTCGCATGCAGGCGTCGTCGCGGTGGCGGCCGACGCCGGCATCCGCGGCGCGCTGCTCGCCCCCGGCCGCGACGTGCCGACCAGCGTGCCCGGCGCGCGTTGGCAGCTCGTCTCCGGGTCGTCGTACGCAGCGGCGCATGTGAGCGGGCTGTACGCGCTGCTGCGCGAGTTGGGCGCGGGCGGCAGCAGCGCGCGAACGCCGACCACGGCCGTCCTCGTCCTCGATTCGGGCGGCGGCATCGACACCTGTGCGACCGTGATGCGCGCGTCGCGTGCCTGCGTTTGCGATTGCGCCGTGGCGCGCGCGACCGGCTCCGTGCCGGCCTCTGTCGTCCGGCAGTGATGTGCTGACGCTGCGCTGCTCGCGCGGGCTTCGATGGCGCGCGGCGTGCTGCGCAACGCTGCTCGGCATGACGACGGCGGCGAGCGCGCAACTGAGCGGCAGCATCGCAGTCCAGTCCGACTATCGCTTTCGCGGCGTGTCGCTCAGCGACGGCAAGCCCGACGCGCGCGCGAGCATCGGCTACGACGGCGCGAGCGGCGTGTACGGCGGCGCGTCGCTGACCACCGTCGAACTCGAGCCGATCCAGCGCCGCGCGCAGTGGCTCGCGTATGTCGGCATCGTGCGGCCGGGCCTGTTCGGGCTCAACTGGGAAGTCGGCGTGACCACGACCCATTTCGACGGCGATTCGCGCTACGACTACAGCGAGTTGTTCGGCGGCGTCATCGGCGAACGCTGGAGCGTGCGCCTGTATGCATCGCCGAACTACTTCGGCATGCGCGAGCGAAGCACTTATGCCGAATTCAACGGCAGCGTGCCGCTCGCCGAATCGACGCGCGCATTCGGCCACGCCGGTGTGCTGACTCGATGGGAACACGCGTTACCCGCCGGTGCCCAGCGCACGCGCTGGGACGCCAGCGTCGGCCTCGGCATCGCGGTTCGCGCCGTTGACCTGCAACTCGCCTGGCACGCCGTGGGCCGCGGCGATCTTTACGCGGCGCCTTACGAGCAGGACCACGGGCGCTGGGTGCTGAGCGCCATATACGCGTTTTGAGGACGCGTCATTCGTAGTCGAAGAACACAGTCTCTTGTGGCCCCTGCAAGCGCACGTTCCAGTGATACGCGCCGGGCCCGGCCGCTTGCGCGATGAGGGTCGCGCGACGCTCGCTCGGCACTTGTGACAGCAGCGGCGACTGCGCCAGCTGCGGATCATCGGCGAGGAAGACCGCCGTGAACTGGTGCTTCAGCAAGCCACGTGCGAACAGCGTGACGTAGAGCGCCGGCGCGCCGTGTGCCGTCGGACGCGGCAGCGCAAAGCGGAACTCGCCTTCGTCTCCGCTCGGCACGCGGTACAGCCCCGGCAGCCCCGCGATCGGCCCGCCGTTCGCGCCGGGCTGCCACGCCTCGAGAATCGCGTCGCTGATCGGCTGGCCATCGCCGTCGAGGACCTGACCGTGGATGATGATCTCGCCCGCTGCGCTCGCGGATTCGAAGGCCCAGCGCCAGCCCTCGTGCGGAAACGGGCCGATGGTCTGCGTCGTGGTGATGAGCTTGCTCATGACGCGCTCCTCACAGTCCGAACGGTGTCGCGCCGCGACCGCGCAGCACGATGTCGAATGCATAGCCGAGCATCTGGTCGCCGACCGTCTCGTCCATCGAGAAGCGCGCTCTCAGGCGCTCGCGCGCCGCCGCGTCGGGGATGCTCTGATAGATCGGGTCGAACTCGAACAGCGGGTCGTTCGGGAAATACATCTGCGTGACGAGCCGCTGCGCGAGCACGTTGCCGAACAGCGAGAAGTGGATGTGCGCCGGCCGCCATGCCTTGTGGTGGTTGCCCCAGGGATACGGCCCGGGCTTGATGGTGACGAATCGATAGCGCCCGTCGCGATCGGTGAAGAACTTGCCGAAGCCGAAGAAGTTCGGGTCGAGCGGCGCGTCGTGCTGGTCTTTGTGGTGGAAGTAGCGGCCTGCAGAGTTGCACTGCCACACCTCGACCAGCGAGTCGCGCACTGGCTGGCCGTCTTCGTCGACAACGCGGCCGCTGACGACGATTTTTTCGCCGAGCGGCGCAGCGCGGCCGTGGGCGGTCAGGTCGTTGTCTTGCGGCTGGATCGGAGCGGCGCCGAAGCCGAGCGGCGTCTCGGTTGCCGCCGGTGCATTGACGCGCAGCAGCGGCTGTTGCGGGCCTCGCTTGACGGTCGATTTGTACGGCGGGTAGACGAGGCTCGGGTAGGTGCCGCGCGCGATGGGTTCGAATTTCATGTTGCTACTCCTGAGAGGACTTCGACTTGCCTTCAGTCCTGAGCCGAATGCGCCCCGGCAACGGCACTGACCGATGCAGCACATCCTCGCCCAGCCAGGTCGCCGAGCGCCGCGCGCGGGCGACGACCGCGGGCAGCGGCATCTGCTGGTAGTCGTCGTTGAAGACCTCGAAGCTGTAGTCGCCGCGGTAGCCGAGGCGGTCGAGCCGAACGACCAGCTCGGCGACTTGCTCGCTGTGCACGCCCTCACCGGGGAAGACGCGAAAGTGCCGCGCCGTCGCGATGCGCTCCTCCACCGAGCGGATCTCGTTCCACATGAAGTCGGCCAACTGCACGAGGAAGATTTTCTCCGGGTCGAGCAGGTCCAACGCAGCCAGCGGCGTCTTCGTCGCGAAGACATGGAACGAGTCGATGCCGAGCCCGAGGTTGGGCGCGTCGGCGCGGCACACCAGGTCCCAGGCCTGCGGAAACTCGTTGATCGTGCGACCCCACGACAGCGCCTCGAACGCGACCTTGATACCGAGCGGCACCGCCAGCATCGCCAGACGCCGCAAGTCGCGTGCGATCGCGTCCGCGTCGGCGCTCGCATGCGCCGAGGTCGACGAGCACACCAGCAACAGCTTCGCGCCGACCGCTGCGCTGAGCTCGAGCATCGATTTCGCGACGTCGACCTTGTAGTCGTGCAGGTGGCCGCTCAGGCCCTCGTAGTCGCGCAGCACCTGGAAGCCGGTGACGCGCAGACCGCTCGCGCGCACCGCGCGAACCGCCGCGTCGACGCCTTGCTCGTGGCCGACGATGTCGCGCGCCGACAGCATGATCTGCGGCAAGCTGCCGGCGAGCGGGATCGTGTCCATCCCGAAGTCGTCGATGTTGCCGCTGAACCGAGTCATCGCATTGGCCTCAGGTCATGCACGAGCTCGAAGCTCACGCCGCCGAGCTGGCTTTGCGTCAGCGCGCCGCGCGGATCGGTGTGCACGCCCGGCGACTCGACGAAGCCGACGCCGCGCTCGCGCAATGCCGCGACCGTCGCGAGCACGTCGGGCGTGCCGAGGCCGATGCGCTGAAACAGCTCTTCGCCCTCGATGTCGAGCAGTCCCGGCTCGGGCTCGATCAACTGCAGAAAGAATTCGCTGCTGCCGGACCTTGGGCTTTTCAGCACGCGGCCCTTGGGCAGCACGCCGAAGCGCTCTTCGTCGGGCAGCGGCGTGAAGCCGAACAGCTCGGCGTAGAACTCGGTCCAGTCCTCGGTGCGTTCGACGCCGATGTACTGCACGACACCGAAGAAATGCAGCCCGGTCAGCGCCGGCGGATGGCGGTCGACGGTCGGGATCGGCGTGAAGTCGACGTCGTAGATCGAGAACTCCTTGTGGCGGTCGACGAAGTAGATGCGGCTCGTGCCGACGCCATGGATCGCCGGGATGTTGAGCTCCATCACCTCGACATGCGTCGGCACCGCCCAGGCGCCGCGCGCGAGCCCGTGGCGGTACGCGGCCGCAGCATCGCGCACGCGCAGCGCGATCGCCGCGATCACCGGCCGTTCGACCGGCGGCACACCGCGCGGCAGGCCGGCGTCGTGCGCGTTGACGATGAAGTTCATCTCACCCTGCCGGTACAGCAGCACCTCGCGCGAGCGGTGGCGAGCGATCGGCCGAAAGCCCATCGCCTCGAGCACCTGGCCGAGCGCCTGCGGCTTGCTGGTCGCGTACTCGATGAATTCGATGCCGTCGAGTCCGAGCGGGTTCGCGCTCGGGGCGATCGCTTCGCGGTCTTCGATCGGCGTCATGCGGTGCTCCTCGTCAACCCCGCGCAGCGCGGCGCACGAGGCCGTCGATCGCAAGCAGGTAGCCGTCGACGCCGAAGCCGACGACGATGCCCGCCGCGACCGGCGACAGCCATGAGTGATGGCGGAAGGGCTCGCGCGCATGCACGTTCGAGATATGGACCTCGATGACCGGCACCTCGACGCCCTTGATCGCATCGTGCAGCGCGACCGAGCTGTGGGTGTAGGCGCCGGCGTTGAACACGACGCCGATCACGTCGCCGGCCTTGTGGCCGCGGCCGGCTTCGTGGATCGCATCGATGAGCACCCCCTCACGGTTCGACTGGCGGAAGTCGATCGCGTGGCCGGCGCGCGCGGCAGCGCTGCGGCACATCGTCTCGACATCGGCGAGCGTCGTCGCGCCGTAGACCGCCGGCTCGCGCGTGCCAAGCAGGTTCAGGTTGGGTCCGTTCAAGATCAGGATCGTCGCCATGGGGGTCCTTGTTGTGTGATCGTTTCAGTGAATTGGCACCGGCTGCCGCGTGCGGGCCGCGTCGGCAATCGCGAGCGTAACGGCCAGCGTGCGCATCGCGTCGCGCACCCCGACCCGCGGCGCTGCATCGCCGCGAATGACAGCGCAGAAATGCGCGAGCTGGCGCGCCAGCGGATCGACCTCGCTCGGCATGCGTTGCTCGGTCGCGAGCGGCGCCCACCATGAGCGCTCGCCGAGGTAGTGTCGCAGCCGCATCGTCGGCACCTGCAGCGATCCGCGGTCGCCGGCGATGACGTAGCAATCCTCGTCTGCGTGATGATCGTAGCTGCGGTTCTCGTGCGAGGTCTGCTCCCAGCTGCGCGGGCTCGCCGCGCAGTCCGACAGCATGAACGTGCCGAGCGCGCCGTTGGCGAAACGCAGGTTGATCGCGACCGTGTCTTCGACCTCGAAGCCGCGCGCCGCGTTCGATGCCATCGCCTGGACTTCGACGATCTCGCCGGCGAGCGCGCGCAGGTTGTCGACCTCGTGGATCATGTTGATGAGGATCGGCCCGCCCCCCGAGCGGCGCCGCCACGGCGCCTCGTCGAAGTAGCGATCGGGCTTGTAGAACGTTGCGCTGCCGGTCACCGCGACGAGCCGCCCGAGTCGGCCGCTCGCGATCACCGCGCCGGCATCTTCGAGGATCGCGCTGTGTCGCCGGTGGTGACCGACGAGCACCGCAACGCCATGGCGCTCGGCGGCGTCAACCAGACGTTGCGCGTCGGCAAGCGTGTCGGCCACCGGCTTCTCGACGAGTGGGATCACGCCGCGCGCAATGCAGGCGAGCGCGCCGGCCACATGCTGCGAATTCGGCGTCGCGAGGATCACGCCGTCGGGGCGCATCGCATCGAACATCGCATCGAGCGAAGCGAGCCACGGCACGCTGTAGCGGCTCGCGATCTCAGCCGCGGCCGGCGACGGGTCGACGATCGCCGCGAGCTCGCAGTCGTCGCAGTCGGCGATGCGTTGCAGGTGCGCGCGGCCGATCAGGCCCGCACCGGCAACGACGAGGCGTACTCGCGTCATGCGGCCACCGGCGCAGCGCCGCCCAGAAAGAGCCGCTCCAGATGCGGGTCCGACAGCAACTCGTCGGCGCGCTTGTGCAGAACCTGCCGACCCGACTCGAGCGCGATCGCCTCGTCGGCGTACTTCAACGCGCTCTTCACGTTCTGCTCGACCATCAGCACCGTCGTGCCCTGATCGGCGAGGCGGCGCAGCAGCTTGAACACATCGAGCACGATCAGCGGCGACAAGCCGATCGACGGCTCGTCGATCAGCAGCACCTTCGGCCGCAGCAGCAGCGCGCGGCCGATCTCGAGCTGCTTCTGCTCGCCGCCCGACAGCGCAGAGGCTTGCGAATGCAGCCGCTCCTTGACGCGCGGAAAGCGCTCCAGCACTTCGGGGATTCGCTCGTGCGCCGTCTTCATGCCGAGCGTGATGCCGCCGAGCTCGAGGTTCTGCCACACGCTCAATTGCCCGAACAGGTTGCGCCCCTGCGGCACGAAGGCCACGCCCTTGGCGAGCAGCGAGCGCGAGTCGGCGCCGGTGATGTCCTCGCCGTCGAGTCGGATGCGGCCCTGTCGCACCTTGAGGATGCCGAACAGCGTCTTCAGCACCGTCGACTTGCCGGCGCCGTTGGGTCCCAGCAGCAAGGTGATCGCGCCGCGTTTGGCCTGGAACGACAGGTTGTTGAGGATCATGAAATCCTTGTAGCCGGCGACGACGTCGTCGAATTCGGCCGGCGTGCCGATGGCCATCACCGTGCCTTCGACCATCACCATGATGCGGTGGCACAGGTCCATCACGAAGTCCATGTTGTGCTCGATGACGACGAAGCTGCCGCGCCGCGTCTGGTTGAGTTTCTTGAGCAAGCTGCTGATGCCGCCGACCAGGCTCGGGTTGACGCCGGCGCAGGGCTCGTCGAGCAGCACGAGGTCAGGCTCGGACATGAACGCCATCGCGATGTCGACGAGCTTTTGCTGGCCGTAGCTCAGCGAGCCCGCGGGCGTGTCGGCGACATGGCGAATGCGGAACAGGTCGATCAGCTCGTCGGCCTTCGCACCGAGCCCCGAGTCGGGCGGCGCGAACATGCGCCGCGCCATCGTGCCTTGGTGCTCCTGCGCAGCGACGATCAGGTTGTCGCGCACGCTCATCTTGCCGAACACCTGCAGCGTCTGGAAGGTTCGGCCGACACCGCGGCGATTGAGCTCGAGCGGCGACAGGCCGGTGATGTCGCGGCCGTTCAGTTCGATGCGACCGCTGTTCGGCTTGATCTGCCCGAGCACGCTGTTGAACATCGTCGTCTTGCCCGAGCCGTTGGGCCCGATGACGCCGAACACTTCGCCCGGCATCACTTCGAACGACACGCCTGCGACGGCTTGAATCGCGCCATACGACTTCTTCAGGTCGGAGACCTTGAGCAACGGGCCGATCATGACTGGGCTCCGATCGCGGCAGCCGATGCGGCGCGTGCCACCGACGCTTCACGCGCGACGCGGCGGTTGCGCAATCGGTCCGGAATGCTCATCAGCCCATCGGGCAGCCACAGCATCAACAGCACGACCGCACTGCCGAAGACGAACAGGTCAGCGGGCCGAAGAAGTAGCCCGGCCCGCCGACCACCACCATCAGGTACATCATGATCGACGCGCCCACCGTGAACGGCGCCGGCTCGATGAACTGCACCAGCGATGCGAACAGCGCGCCGGCGGCCCCCGCATAGGCGGCGCCGATGGCGAACGACAGCAGCGTGTAGGCCTGGATGTGAACGCCCAGGCTCTCGGCGCGGATCGGGTTGTCGCGCAGTGCGGTGAAGGCCTTGCCCCAGGGCGAATTCAACAGCTTCCACAGCAGGGCGCCGAGCAGCACCGTCATGCCGAGGATGAAGTAGTAGTAGCGCAGGTTGCCGTCGAGCGAGAAGCCGAACAGGGACGGCCGCGCGATGTTGTTGATGCCGAAGGTGCCGCCGGTCAGCCACTCTTCGTTGCGCATCACCAGCCACACCGCGGTGTTGAAGCCGAGCGTCGCGAACGCGAGGTAGATGGTCTGCACGCGCAGCGCCGGAAAGCCGAGGCCGAGGCCGATGACGAAGCAGCCGAGCATCGCCACCGGCAGCCCGAGCCAGAAGCTGAAGCCGGCCTTCATCAGGATCGCGACCGTGTAGGCGCCGATGCCGAAGAACGCCGCGTGGCCGAGCGATTTCTGGCCGGCGTAGCCGACGGTGAGGTTCAGCCCCATCGTCGCGATGACGAAGACGAGCCAGTAGCTGAACAGGTAGACGCCGTAGCTCTTGAGGAACGGCGGCGCGGCGAGCAACACCGCCAGCACGATGAGCAACAGCACAGTCGATCGTTTCATGGCGTGCTCCTAGACCTTGCGCTCTTCCTTCTTGCCCAGCAGTCCCTGCGGCTTGAACAGGATCACGAGCATGAAGATGACGAGGGCGACCGCGTCCTTGTAGGTCGGCGAGATGTAGGCCGCGGCGAGGTTCTCGGCGACGCCGACGATCAGTCCGCCGAGCAGCGCGCCGCGCGTGTTGTTGAAGCCGCCGATGATCGCGGCGAAGAAGGCCTTGGTGCCGAGCGACTCGCCCATGTCGAACTTGGCGAGATAGGTCGGCGTGACGAGCAGTGCCGCCGCGGTGGCGAGCACCGCGTTGATCGCGAAGGTATAGAACACCATGCGCGGCACGTTGATGCCGAGCACCGTCGCGCTCTCGGTGTTCTGCGCGACCGCCTGCATCGCGCGGCCGGTCACCGTGCGGGCGAGGAAGGCTTGCGTGGCGAGCACCAGCAGCAGCGCGAACGCCAAGGTGCCGATGTCGGCCAGCGTCACGGTGACGCCGGCGACGTTGAACAGCTTGTCGGCGAACAGGCTCGGGAACGGATGCGCTTCGGCGCTGAAGCCGGCGCGCAGTCCGCTGCGCATCGCGATCGCGAGGCCGATCGTCGCGACGACGATCGGCATCAGGCCGAACTTGAGCAGCGGGTCGACCACGCCGCGCTTGAACGCCCAGCCGAGCACGACGACCGCGACGACGCAGGTCAGCGCGAAGCTCAGCAGCAACGGCGCGCCGAAGCTGACGAAGGCGAGCATCACGAACGCCGGCAGCATGACGAACTCGCCTTGCGCGAAGTTGATCGTGCCCGACGCCTGCCACAGCAAGGTGAAGCCCAGCGCCGCGAGCGCATAGATGCCGCCGGTGGCGAGGCCGGACAGGAAGAGTTGGAGGAAGTCGGTCATGGCGGGGTCACTGCCGGATTACTTCTTCGCCAGCGGCGGCAGCGTTTCCTTCACTTCCTGCTTGCCGTTCTTCACCTCGACGATGAAGCTCTCGCGGTCGAGGTCGCCCTTGTCGTCGATCGTCACGTCCATGATCACGCCCGGCTCCTTGGCGGCCGAGATCGTCAGGCCGTGCAGCGCCTTGGCCACCGCCGCGCGGTCGAGCTTGCCGACCTTCTCGATCGCGGCCTTCAGCATGTAGACCGCGGTGTAGCCCTTGATGCCGTTGTGGTCCGACACGTACTTGTATTCCTTCTCGAACTTCGCGCGGAAGGCGCGCATCGTCGGGATCGGCGCGTCGACCGTCAGGCCCACATGGGCGATCGCGCCGTTGGCCGCGTCGCCGGCGAGGTCGATCACCTTCTGCCCGGTCAGCGTGGTCTCGCCGACGATCGGCTTGCTCCAGCCCTGCTTGCGCAACTCGCGCAGCGCGCGCGCCGACTCTTCTTCGTTGGTGTAGACGAAGACCGCATCGGCGTTGCTCTGCTTGGCCTTGAGCACCGGCGCCGAGAAGTCGACCTGGCCGGCGTCGGTCGAGATGTCGGCCGCGACCTTCAGCCCCGCCGCCGCGGCGGCCTTCGCGAACGCATCGCGCCCGCCCTTGCCGAAGTCGTTGTTGACGAAGATCACCGCGACCGTCTTCGCCTTCAGATTGGCCGCGATGTAGCGCGCGACCTTCGGCATCGAGGTCGTCTGCGTGAAGCTGGTGCGAAAGATGAACGGGTTGCCCTGCTGGGTGATCGCCGCCGCCTCGCCGCCGGTGAAGTTGGGGATCTCGGCGCGCTTGGTCTCGGCCATGCTGACCATGATCGAGCCCGAGAACGTCGGGCCGATCACCGCGAACACGTTGTCGTCGACGGCCTTTTGCGCGAGGCCCTTGGCGACGCCGGGGTTCGATTGCGTGTCGGACACCAGCGTCTCGATCTTCTTGCCGAGGATGCCGCCGGCGGCGTTGATCTCCTTCACCGCGAGCTCGACGCCGTTCTTCGCGTTGGTGCCGGCGGTCGCGCCGGTGCCCGACAGCTCCTGCAGCACGGCGATCTTGATCGTCTGCGCGTTCGCGGCCGCGGCCAGCGTGATGCCGGCAAAAGCGAGTGCGGTCGCGATGAATTGGCGTGTCTTCATGCTTGTCTCCATGGGTCTTGGGTCACACGAAAAATCAGCGCGGCTGCAGCAGCGCACGCACGTCGGACGGGTCGGCCTGCACCGAACGCGCGAGCGCGTCGTAGCCGAAGAAGGCGAGGTACTCGGGGATCTGCTGCACCAGCATTTCGTAGCCGGCGTGCGCGCTGATGCCGCGCTCGGCGCAGGCACGCAGCAGCGGTGTCGGCTGGCGCGTCATCAGGATGTCGACGACGGTCGTCCTCGCAACGAGGCGCGACACGTCGAAGGGCAGCGCGTCGCCCGGCTTCAAGCCGAGCGGCGTCGCATTGACGACGAGGTCGTAGCCGGCGGGGTCCGACGTGGCCGGCGTCTCGATCGTCACATCGAACTCGGCGCGCAGGCGCTGCGCGACCTCGGTCGCGCGGCCCGGCGTTGCGTCAAACAATGCCAGGCTGCCGACGCCGCGCGATGCCAGCGAGCCGGCGATCGCGACCCCGCCACCGCCGACGCCCGCGACCAGCACGCGCGCGTCGCCGATCGCGATGCCGAATTGATCGAGCGCCTTGACGAAGCCGACGCCGTCGAACAGCGCGCCTTCGATGCTGCCGTCGGCGTTGCGCCGCGCCGCGTTGACCGCACCGGCGATGCGCGCCAGCGTGTCGCAGCGGTCGAGCAGCTGAACCATGCCGACCTTGTGCGGAATCGCGAGCCACAGGCCGTCGATGTTGCGTGCCGTCAGCGCGTGGCGAACGAAGCCGTCGAACTCGGCCGAGCGCACATGCGCCGGCACCAGCACCGCGTCGACACCATGGCGGCGGAACAAGTGGTTGAAGACCTCGGGCGCGCGCACCTGGGCGATCGGGTCGCCGAGGATCAGGAAGACGCGGGTCGTGCCGGCGATGTCCATGTGCTGTGATGAATGGGCGTGCGTTCGATGGGCCCAACGATAGGTCGCAGCAGGGTTCGCCACAAGGCAAGCGGGACCCGATCGCGCGATGATCGCTCGCGTTGGGCGACCACCGCTCGTATCTCGGGTTTCCACTGATCGCGATGGCTGACGCTGCGTTCCAGATCGACGCGAAAGATTTGATCGAAGGCCTGGGCAAAGGCCTGCGCGTGATCGAAGCCTTCGACGACGATCACCCGCGGCTCACGCCGAGCGAAGCCGGCTCGCGCGCCGGCATCACCCGCACCGCGGCGCGGCGGTATCTGCTGAGCCTGTGTCACTTCGGCTACGCCGCGACCGACGGCAAGCAGTTCTGGCTCACGGCTCGCGTGCTGCGGCTGGGTCAGAGCTATCTCGGCGCGGCGCGCTTGCCGCGGCTGGTGCAGCCGTTCATTCAGCGCCTCTCGATGGCGAGCAGCGAGACCGTGAACTTCAGCGTGCTCGACGGACACGAGGTCGTCTACGTCGCGCGCAGCAACAGCCCGCGGCTCGTGAGCATCGGCTTTCATGCCGGCGCGCGCGCCCCGGCGCATGTGGTCACGGCAGGCATCGTGATGTTGTCGACCTTCACCGACACGGCACTGGACCGCTGGATCGCCGAGCATGACTTCTCCAGCCACACGCCGCACACAGTGCACGACACCGCGCTGTTCCGCGACAACGTGCTCGCCGCGCGCGCGCTCGGCTACTGGGTCACCGAGCAGCAGCTCGACCTCGGGCTGCGCGGCATCGCCGTCCCGCTGAAGGACCGCAAAGGCGAATGCCAGGGCGCCATCGGAATGACCCTGCAAATGCAGCCGCTGACGCGCGAGCAGACGATAGAGCGCATGCTGCCGTTGCTGCAGGAGACCGCGCAGGCACTGCGGCCGCTGATCTAGCTTCGCTCAACCCAACACGATGCGACCCTTGTCCCTCGCCGCATTGACCGTGCTCGAGCTGTCTCCAATCGAGATGGTCCGCTGCGCCGCAGCCTGTGGCTACTCGCATGTCGGCTTGCGGCTTGTCGCGGCGACGCCGAACGATCCGCGCTGGGACAGCGTTGGCGACACGCCGCTCGTTCGGGAGCTCGATGCCGCGCTGCGCGACAGCGGCGTGCAGCTGCTCGACATCGAGATCCTGCGCTTGGAGCCCGAAACCCGCGTCGCCGATTTCATGCCGGTACTCGAGACCGGCGCACGGCTCGGCGCGCGGCATGTGCTCGTCGCCGGCAACGACCCCGACGAATCGCGCACCGTCGCGCGGCTCGCCGCCCTCGCCGATCTCGCCGCGCCGCTTCGCCTGTCTCCGTGCCTGGAGCCGATGCCGTGGACCCACGTGCGCGACTTCACGCAGGCTTGGCGCGTCGTGCAAGCGACCGGCAGCGACAACGTTGGCGTGCTGGTCGACGCGATCCATTTCGACCGCGGCGGCAACCTGCCGCAGCAGTTGCGCGGCGTACCGCCAAGCCGCTTGCCCTACATGCAGCTGTGCGACGCACCGGCGACGCGGCCCGACACGGTCGAAGGCTTGCTGCAGCAGGCGCGCTTGGCCCGCTTGCCGCCCGGCGAAGGCGGGCTCGACCTCGTCGGCCTGCTGCGCGCGATGCCACCCGACATCCCACTCAGTCTCGAGGTGCCACTGGCCGACACCTCGACCGCCCAACAACGAGCGCAACGCGTCTATGACGCCACCCGGCGCTGGCTGCATCTATGCTGAACACCTTCAACAAGGAGAACCCATGAACATCCATCTCAGCCTCGGCCCCCTCGTCTCGCTGCTCGCCGGCGTGCTGATCCTGGTGATGCCCAAGCTGCTCAACTTCATCGTCGCGATCTACCTCATCCTGATCGGCCTGATCGGTCTGTTCGGCGCGAGCGGCATGCACATGCGCATTTAGGAGACGGCACGATGAAGCTGAGCCGCTTCCCTCGCGTTCGCCTCGGCCACGCCCCGACGCCGCTCGAGCCGCTGCGCCGTCTGAGCGAGGTGCTCGGCGGCCCGAATCTCTACATCAAGCGCGACGATTGCACCGGCCTCGCGACCGGCGGCAACAAGACGCGCA
>VBCQ01000250.1 GCA_005882155.1 Betaproteobacteria bacterium | reverse complement strand
CGCGCGCGAGAACAAGCACGCGCGCGACGCGAACTGGCGAAGAAGCATGTCTTGGTCAATCCTGAGAACCTCCACCCAACCAATAGCTACGGCACACCTGATTTCGTCAAGCGCGGGTACTACGTCGATATGGCGTTCAACTGCAAGTTCTGCGGCGCTGCACAGGTGTGGAGCGAGACACAGCAGAAATGGTGGTATGAGAGCGCCAAGGGTGACGTGTGGACCAAGGCTGTGCTTTGCCGCCCATGCCGGAAGCGCGAGCAGGCGCGCCGTGCTGCAGCGCGAGAGGTCCACCTCGCCGGGCTCGCCGCCAAGCGTAAGAATGCGGCCTAACCCCTCCATCGAGCGGACGTCCTCCAGCAAGCTTCGCTTGCTTCCGGCCGCCGCTCATGTCAAACGTTAGGCCTCGCACCCAATTCCGAAACTCACACCCGGACCGAACGATGACGAACTACCTTATCTCCTTCCCCGGATCGGCGATGGACATCTCCGACGAAGACATGGCTGCCGTCGGCGAAACGGCACACGCGGTCATACGCGAGGCGAAGGATGCCGGTGTCTATGTGTTCGGCGGTGGTATCAACGAGGACGTCGCGCCGCTGATGGTCGCCGCCGACGGCGCCGTCACGAACGAGACCTACCCGCAGACCAAGGAGTTCGACGGCGGCTTCTGTGTCCTGGAACTCCCGTCGCGCGAAGCCGCCGTCCAATGGGCCGCGAAGATCGCCAAGGCCTGCCGCTGCTCGCAGGAACTCCGCGAGTTCGGGTACGACCCCGAGAGCTGACCGGCGAGGTCGCAGCCCGACGCGAAAGTCCGAGCCCATCCGAACATCGTCCCAGTCATGATTCCATCGAGGGGACATCCACAGGCAAGTTTCGCTTGCTTGCAGCTGCCCCTCATGTCGAACGTTAGGCGTCGCAAGTGGCGCCCCAGCTCCTACTAGGCCCGATCAACACGACACTGGAAGCAGTTGAACTTCGAGCGAATATGAACGTAGGCCACGTCCGGGTCAGACAGGATTTCTTGGCACGCAGCCGTAAGTCCGCTTCCGGGAATCACATTGCCAGTTTCGTAGCGAATCCAGTTGTCGCGGCCGTAACCTCTAACGATGGCGGGCTGCAGGTAAGCAAACCACGTCGGCAGCTGGTCGCTCACGTATCGATCACACGCGGCGTGGTGCAAAAAGATCGGCCCCACCTCGGCATACGGCTGCAGCCGGTCAAACGGCCGATACGCAAGCACCAATTTCTGCTCGCCTTCGGCAATCAACTTCAGGCAATGTCTGCAGGGGTTCGCAGCCCCAAGCGCCACTCTTGTCAGCGCCGGTTGACCGTTGGCGTCACTCCCGCCGCTGCGTACCATCTCCACGTACTCGGTCTCAATTCCTCGAACTACGAACGTCATCATGAGCCTCCACAGTCAATGGCCTTTCCGTCACAGGCGGCATTTCACCCGACCCCCATTTGCTCTGCTCGCCGTATTCGGTCATGTCAATCTCCAGCGCGGCCGGGTCGAGTCCCGCCGCCTAACCCTTCCATCGAGGGGATGTCTTCCAGCGGGCTTCGCCCGCTTCCAGCCGCCGCTCATGTCAAACGTTAGGCGCGAAGAGAGACCTCATGGCAACGCTCGATCACATCATCCTCAAGGTCAACGATCTCGCGGCCAGCGTGAAGTTCTACACCGAGGTGTTGGGGTTCACCGCTGAGGGAACGGAGGGTCCGTTTACTATCCTCAGGGTCGGTCCCGACTGTCAGCTTCAACTAGCGCCCTGGGGCACACCCGGCTTCGAGCACTACGCGTTCGCGGTCTCAACGGCCGAGTTCGAAGAGATATTCGACCGCATCAAAGTGGCGGGCATCGCACATGGCCCCACATTTGACTCCGTAGGCGCGAATGCCAAACCCGGGAAAGAAGCAGGCGCCCGAGGTCTTGGACCAACGCTCTACTTCAATGACCCAAACAAGCACCTGCTCGAGATCAGAACGTATGAGCGCTAGGCTCCGGGCCACACTCTCTTCTGTTCTTGGCGAAGCGGCGCCTAACCCCTCCATCGAGCGGACGTCCTCCAGCAAGCTTCGCTTGCTTCGGGCCGCCAATCATGTCGAACGTTAGGTGCCAGAATGCGTTCGTCGTGGCCAGTGGAGCAAAGCGATGGACACATGGGTTGAAGGTGGCTGCTTGTGCAAAACCGTACGGTATCGGGTGAGTGGTGAGCCGCAGGCAAAGGCGCTTTGTCATTGCCACACCTGTCGCCTTGCCAGTGGCGCTCCGTCGGTTGCATGGACGGTCTTTCCTTCCAGCAAATTTTCGTTCCTCGCAGGCAAACCAACCGCTTTCCACTCGTCACCAGGTGTGGTCCGCACCTTCTGCGGAAATTGCGGCACACCCCTGACCTATCAAAGCACCTCGCGCGCCGAGGCAATTGACGTCACGACCGTCAGCCTTGACAACCCGCAAGACTTCGCGCCGACGAAGGAAATATGGAGCGAACATCGAATCTCTTGGGAGGTACTGAATCCTGCTCTGCCACACTACTCAAGGAGCAGCGTCGGTGCATTGCCAACTGGCGCCTAACCTTTCCATCGAGCGGACGTCCTCCAGCAAGCTTCGCTTGCTTCCGGCCGCCCCTCACGTCGAACGTTAGCCGCCACATGTACCAGTGCCCCACATGTCACGAAAGCACGATTTCTGGTTGGCAGAAGTGGGGCGCTCATACCACGCATCCGGCGCGCTGCAGCAGTTGCTCCTCACTCAGTTTCGTTCCAACCGTAACGTCGAGCGGCATCCTCTCGGCCAGCGTGGCTCTGATCGCATTCGTGGGCATCTTCATCGGTGTTCCGCTTCACTCTCCCACGCCAGTGCTGCTGGCAATCATCGGCGCACTGTTCTTCTATATCTGGCGCTGGCATGTGGCTGTGCTTCTGCCCACAAACAGCGAGCTTGTTGCCAGTGCCAGAAGGTCAAATCGCCTGCTCAATCTCCTAGTTCTCCTTGGCATACTGGCTGAGTAGTGCACGGGCATGCCGCAGTTGGTCACCTCCTATCGAGCACACTGCGTGGTGGCGGCTAACCCCTCAGTCAAGCGGACGTCCAACATCAGGCCTCACCTGCTGTCGGCCGCCGCTCACGTCGAACGTTAGACGCCGAAGAACGACGACCGAGCGCAATGTCCCAACCTCCACCTCTCAGTCCTGAGACGGTTCTTCGCGGCTACTTCCATGCCAAGGACGAAAATCGCCCGCACGTCCTCGCCAGAGTGTTCGCGCTGGACGCCAACCTTACCGTCATCAACAACGCAATCAACATCGAGTTTCCGGCGCAGACCAATGGCCAGGAGGCTATCGCCGAGGTCTTGGTCAGCCGCTTCAATCAGACGTACGAAAACATCTACTCCTTCTACTTGGCGAGCCCGCCAGCACGAGCATCAGCCTTCTCTTGTGACTGGCTCGTCGGCATGACAGAGAAGGAGAGCAAGAACGTTCGTGTTGGTTGCGGGCGGTACGACTGGACGTTTCAAGCCGCCTCGCCGCACCTCGCGAGCCGTTTGGTAGTCACCATCGAAGTCATGCAACTGCTTCCT
>VBCQ01000039.1 GCA_005882155.1 Betaproteobacteria bacterium | reverse complement strand
CGAAGGCCGCATCGAAGCGCTGTCGGCCAACCCATGGCAGTTGTCGGCCAGCGCGCTGAAGCGCTGGCGCTCGCGCATCGGCATGGTCCATCAGGCGCCGCCGATTCCGCCGCGGCTGCGCGTCGTCACCGCCGTGCTCGCCGGGCGGCTCGGCGCGTGGGGCGCTGGCAAAGCACTGGCGTCGCTGATTTATCCGGCCGACATCGCCGGCGCGCGAGATGCGCTGTCGCGGCTCGATCTGGCCGATCGATTGTTCGACCGCTGCGATCGCTTGTCGGGCGGCCAGTTGCAGCGTGTCGGCATTGCGCGCGTGCTGTACCAGGCGCCCGAATTGATCCTCGCCGACGAGCCGGTGTCGGCGCTCGACCCGACGCTCGCCGACGCCGCCGTCGGCCAGCTGATGGCGCAAAGCGTTGCCAGCGGCGCGACCTTCGTCGCGTCGCTGCACGCGGTCGACCTCGCGCTCAAGTGGTTCCCACGCATCGTCGGCATGCGCGAAGGCGCGATGCTGTTCGACGCGCCGGCCAGCGAAATCACGCGCGCGATGCTGCACGAGCTCTACGCCACCGAAGGCAGCGTGCTGCCGACCCAAGGCAACGACCCGGTGGCATTGGCGCCGCTGACGCGCGTCTTTCCGGCGGCGGGGGCCAAGGTCGTGCCCCTCGCCCGACCCGGTTGCCGATGAACGGCAGCGTCGCGCTGGCACCCGATCGCGATCCGCGCGCGCGGCCGCGCGCCACTGCGGTGCTGATCGGCATCGTGCTGTTGTGGCCGGTGCTGCAGCTGTCGGAGTTCAAGCCCTGGGTCTTGTTCGACGCCGGCAATGCGCGCGTGATGGCCAACTTCCTCGCCGGTTTCGTGCCGCCGGCGACGTCGAGCGACTTCCTCGGCCTGCTGCTGAAGGCGACGCTCGAGACGCTGGCGATGGCGACCGCCGGCATCGCCCTCGCGTTCGTCATCGCGATCCCGCTCGCGTTCGCGATGACGTATTCGCTGTCGATCTCACGCATCGGTCCGGGCCCCGGGCGTTGGCGCGGCGAGGCGCTGCGCACCGCGGCGCGCGCGATGCTCGTCTTGCTGCGCGCGATCCCCGAAGTGGTGTGGGCGCTCGTCTTCGTTCGCGCGCTCGGCCTCGGCCCGGCAGCCGGCGTGTTGGCGCTCGCGATCACCTATGGCGGCATGCTCGGCAAGGTCTACGCCGAGATCCTCGAATCGAGCGACACGCGGCCGGCGCGCGCGCTGCTCGAAGCCGGCAGCGGCCGCATCACTGCACTCGGCTACGGCCTGCTGCCCGGCGCGGCGCAGGAGCTCGTGTCCTACACCGTCTACCGCTGGGAATGCGCGGTGCGCGCGTCGGTCGTGATGGGCTTCGTCGGCGCCGGCGGGCTCGGCCAGCTGATGGACCAGTCGATGAAGATGCTCAACGGTGGCGAGGCGAGCACGATCCTGTTGATGTTTCTGATGCTGGTGCTGTTGGCCGATGCATTGAGCGCGATGCTGCGGCGATTGCTTGCATGAACGCCGCACGGCCGCTCCGAAGGCGTTCGCTTCCCCTCGGGGGGACCGGCTTGAAGAGCCGTAGGGGGCACCAATGAACAGCCACACGATCAGCGCCACAGACCGGGCGCAGGCTGCTCGGCCGTGCCTGACCTGCCTCGCCGTCACGCTGCTGATGGTTGTCGCCGTGGTCGCGAGCTTCGCCTACTTGAACATCGACTACCGCGCGCTGTTCGCCGGCGAATCGCTGCGATTGATGGGCCGCTTCATCGCCGAGTTCTTTCCGCCCGACCTGTCGGCGCCGTTCGTCGCCAAGGTCGCGTGGGGCGCGCTGCAAACGCTCGCGGTGTCGGCGCTCGGCACCTTGCTCGCGGTACTCGCCGGCGCCGTGCTCGCGCTGCCGGCATCGGGGCGCTTCGGCGCCGCCGCGCGCCTGGCCGCGCGCTTCGTCCTGAACCTGCTGCGCAGCGTGCCCGAGCTGGTGTGGGCCGCGCTGATGGTCCTGGCTGCCGGGCTCGGGCCGTTCGCCGGCGCGTTGGCGCTCGCGTTGCACACGACTGGCGTGCTCGGCCGCTTGTTCGCCGAGGTGCTCGAAAACATTCCGCACGAAAGCGAACGTGCGTTGGCCGATGCGGGCTCGGGCGCGATCAGCGCGTTCGCCTACGCCAGCGCACCGCTCGTGTTGCCGCAGTGGGTCGCCTATGCGCTGTACCGCTGGGAAATGAACATCCGCATGGCCGCCGTGCTCGGCTTCGTCGGCGCCGGCGGGCTTGGCCAGCTGCTGTACTTCCACCTGTCGATCTTCCAGCAAGCGCAGGCGTCGACGGTGCTGCTCGCGATGTTCGCGCTGGTGTTCGTCGTCGATGCGTTCAGCAGCCGCTTCCGTCGCGGCTTGGCGCCGGCCACCGCTTGAGGAAGAGTTAGATACGGCGCGGCAGCGCGGGGATGTCCGGCACATGCGCGCTGCCGTTCGGCCGCACGACCGATGCTGCGACGCGTTGCCGGATGATCTCGCGCGTCGACGCATCGATGCGCGAGAACTCCAGCCCCATGCAGAACTGGCTGCGCTGCAGCACCTGGTAGCGCACGCGCCCGGCGACCCGCACGATGTTGAAGCGGCCGGGCTTGCTCTTCAGCGGGATCGCGATGCACAGCTCGAGCATGTCGTCGACTTCAAACGGCTCGTCGGACAAGATGCCGAGGCCGCCCTCGGAGACGTCCATTACTTTGATCGCGAGCCGCGACTGGTCGCCGGCCATCACATCGGCCCGCCATTTGACGGGGACTCGAACGCTGGCACGAGAGTCTTTGTTGATCGACATGCGCATCCCTGTTGTTGATTCGAATTCAAACCAGGGCAACGCATCGGAGGTCACGATGTGACACCCGGCAACCCCGCTGGCATCGACGAACCTGCTGCAATGTTCGTCATTAGCCCGGAAGCTTTGCGTCCCCGGCTTTCGCCGGGTTTGCCCAGACGACGAAGCTAACAGGGCGAGCGCAATCGGTCATCCTCAAATCGATGCGAAATCGCGCTTCAGCGTGAGCTAGTGCTCAAGCATCGCTGTCATGCGCGAGCCGCCAGCTCGCGCGTGAGCTGCGCCGCCGCGATCTCCTTGCAGCCGCTCGGGTTCTGCCCCGACCACAGCGGCGAGAAGTCGCTGCTGCCGCGCGCCTCGGCCGCGGCGCGAAGCGGCATCATCGCCGCGGCGGCGAGTGGGAACGCCGGCGCGACCGCGCTCATCGCGCCGAGCTCACGAATCACGCGGTTGACGATGCCGCGCGCCGGGCGCCCGCTGAACACGTTGGTGATCGCCGTGTGGCGCGCCGCATCGCTGGCCAACGTGGCGCGGTGCAACGCACTCGTCGTCGCTTCGGGGCACAGCAAGTAGGCGGTGCCGATCTGCACGCCGGCGGCGCCGAGCGCGAGCGCCGCGGCGACACCGTTCGCGTCGGCGATGCCGCCGGCCGCGATGACCGGCGTCTTCACCGCGCGAACGATCTGCGGCAGCAACGCGAAAGTGCCGACCTGGCGCGTCAAGTCGTCGGACAGGAACATGCCGCGGTGCCCGCCCGCTTCGAGGCCTTGCGCAATGATCGCGTCGACGCCTCGTGCTTCGAGCCACAGCGCCTCGTCCAGTGTGGTGGCCGACGAGACGATCTTCGCGCCCCAGCGGCGCAACCGCGCGAGCAGCTCCGGCGCCGGCAAGCCGAAATGAAAGCTGACGACCGGCGGCTTGAATTCAGCGAGCAGCTCGACCAGCTCGGGCGCGAACGCAGCGCGTACCGGTCCGCTCGCCACGACGCTCGCGTCGATCCCGAGCTGCTGGTAGTACGGCGCCAACGTCGCGCGCCACGCCGCCTCGCGCGCCGGATCAGGCGTGGGCGTCGGGTGACAGAAGAAGTTGACGTTGTACGGCTTGGTGGTCTGCGCCTTGATCGCCGCCAGCTCGGCGCGCAGTGCGTCGGGGCCGAGCATCGCGCAGGGCAAGGACCCGAGACCGCCGGCGTTCGACACCGCGATCGCCAGCGGGCTGCCTTGCACGCCGGCCATCGGCGCCTGGATGATCGGCAGCTCGATGCCGAACAGCGCTCGCAGTGAGGATCGCATGCTCGCTACACCAGTGGCTTCAAGCTGCCGAGCAGCGTCGGGATCAGCTCGCTGACCGTCGGATGAATGTGCATGCAGCGCTGGACGACCGTATACGGCGCGCCGGCGGCCATCACGTCGAGCAGCGAATGAACGATCTCGTCGCCTTCGATGCACAGCAGCGCCGCGCCGAGAATTTTTTTCGACTCGGCGTCGACGAGCACCTTCATGAAGCCCTGCGTTTCGCCGCGCTCCTTGGCGCGGCCGACGCGCGTCATCGGCATCACGCCGATCAGCGCCGGCTTGCCGCGCGCGCGCACTTCGGTCTCGCTCATGCCGATGCGCCCGAGCGGCGGGTCGGTGAACAGCGCGTAGGCGTTGATGCGGTCGCTGAGGCGTCGCGGGTCGTTGTCGAGCAGGTTCGCGACGACGATCTCGCCGTCGTTGTACGAAGTGTGGGTGAACGCGCCGCGGCCATTCGCGTCGCCGAGCGCCCAGATGCCCGGCACGTTGGTCCGCAGCTGATCGTCGACGCTGATGAAGCCACGCGAATCGGTCGCAACGCCGGCGCGGTCCAGACCGAGCTCATCGGTGTTGGGCCGCCGGCCGACGGCGAACAGCAGGTGACTCCCAGCCACATGGGCCGGTGCGCCGCCCATCGTGAACGACAGCTGCACCATGCCGTCGCTGTCGCGCGCGACGCGGGCATCGCGAACCCCGAGCGCGAACTCGACGCCCTCTCGCTCGAGGATCGTCTGCACTTCTCGCGAGACCTCGGCGTCTTCGCGGGCGATCAAGCGGTCGGCGTACTCGAGCACGGTCACGCGCGAGCCGAAGCGCCGGTACATCTGCGCGAACTCGAGGCCGATGTAGCTGCCGCCGACGACCATCAGATGATCGGGCAGCACGTCGAGCTCCATCATCGAGACGTTGGTCAGATAC
>VBCQ01000249.1 GCA_005882155.1 Betaproteobacteria bacterium | reverse complement strand
CGAGGACGGGGTGCGATCCCTTGCCGCGGCGATCGCGGTCGCCGATGCGTGCCGAGTCGGCTCGCTCATCCGAATCCCCGTCATCAACCTCTGAGGCAGTTCATGAAGAAGGTCGTCACGGCGGCGCAAGCCGCTGCCCTCATCCGCAGCGGCGATGTCGTCAGCGTCAGCGCCTCGAGCGGCCTCGGCTGCCCGGACAAGGTGCTGCAGGCACTCGGCGAGCGTTTCGTGCAGGAAGGCCAGCCGCGCGACCTGACGACGCTGCATCCGATCGCCGCGGGCGACATGTACGGCATCAAGGGCATCGACCACATCGCGAAGCCGGGCCTGCTGTCGCGGGTGCTGGCGGGCTCGTATCCGAGCGGCCCGTCGTCGCTCGCCATGCCCGCGATCTGGAAGATGATCGTCGACAACCAGGTCGAGGCCTACAACGTGCCGAGCGGCATCCTGTTCGACATGCACCGCGATGCCGCGGCGCGCCGGCCGGGTGTGCTGACGAAGGTGGGCATCGGCACCTTCGTCGACCCCGCGCTGCAAGGCTGCGCCATGAACGCGGCCGCGGCCGAACACCCGGTGGTACGCCGGGAACGTTTCGACGGCGAGGACTGGCTGTACTTCCCGGCCATCGTGCCGAACGTCGCCATCATCCGCGCGACCACTGCCGACGAGCGCGGCAACCTGACCTACGAACACGAAGGCGCGCTGCTCGGCGGCCTGGACCAGGCGCTCGCGGCGCGCAACAACGGCGGCATCGTCATCGCCCAGGTCAAGCGCGTGGTGAAGGAAGGCAGCTTGCGTCCGCACGACGTGCACGTGCCGTGCAATCTGGTGGACTACGTCGTCGTCGACCCGGCGCAGATGCAGACGACGCAGACGCCGTACGACCCCGCGATCAGCGGCGAGATCCAGCAGCCGCTGGCCACCTTCGAGTTCCAGGCCTGGGGGCCGGAGAAGGTGATCGCACGCCGCGCGGCGCTCGAGCTCGCGCATGGGTCCGCCGTGAACCTCGGCTTCGGCATCTCGGCCAACGTCCCGCGCATCCTGCTCGAAGAAGGACTGCACGGCGAAGTGACCTGGGTCATCGAGCAGGGCGCGGTCGGCGGCATGCCGCTGCTCGGCTTCGCGTTCGGTTGTTCATCCAATGCCGACGCGATCCTCGCGTCCTCGCAGCAATTCACCTACTTCCAGGGCGGCGGTTTCGACGTCACCTTGCTGTCGTTCATGCAGGTCGACGCCGACGGCAGCGTCAACGTCTCGAAGCTCGGCGCCAAGCCGTACCTCACGGCAGGATGCGGCGGCTTCGTCGACATCACGGCGCATGCGCGTCGCATCGTGTTCTCCGGCTTCTTCACTGCCGGCGCACAGCTCGAGGTGGGCGACGGCAAGCTGACCATCGTGAAGGAA